>JAYEGO010000376.1:4553-10980 GCA_034659155.1 Bacteroidota bacterium
CCTCTGACTTTTGACTTATTTTTCCCTGCGCTCTGTTCTCTGCGCCTTGCACCATTTCTCATCTTCCCAGATGCTTCTTTATCTCATTTAGCTTATTCAGGGCTTCCAGGGGTGTCAGGTTATTCACATCAATATTGATCAATTCATCACGAATTTGTTGCAGTACCGGATCATCTAATTGAAAGATACTTAACTGCATTCCTTCTCTTTTTCCTGCAAGCTCTGAAACAGGTTCTGACAGGCTTCTCTTATCTCTTGATTTTTCCAGTTCCTTAAGGATTATATTTGCCCGCTGAACCACACTTTTTGGCATACCGGCCATACGTGCCACATGAATACCGAAGCTATGCTCACTTCCTCCTCTTTCGAGTTTGCGAAGGAAAAGGATTTTATCCTCCAGTTCCTTGATGGATACATTATAGTTCTTAACCCTGGAGAAAGAATTTTCCATCTCATTCAGTTCATGATAATGTGTAGCGAAAAGGGTCTTGGCTCTCGCCGTGCGATCTTCATGTATGTATTCAACCATTGCCCAGGCTATGGAAATACCATCATAGGTGCTGGTTCCCCTTCCAATTTCATCCAGTAAAACAAGGCTTCTCGATGAGAGATTATTCAATATGCTGGCCGCCTCATTCATTTCCACCATAAAGGTGGATTCTCCCATGGAAATATTATCAGATGCCCCAACCCGTGTAAAAATTTTATCAATAAGGCCTATTCTTGCACTTTTAGCCGGAATGAATGAACCAATCTGGGCCATCAATACAATCAGGGCAGTTTGCCTTAAAAGAGCTGATTTACCTGACATATTAGGTCCGGTTAAAATAATAATTTGTTGCTTTTTATTGTCGAGATAAACATCATTGGGGACATAACTTTCATCAAGAGGTAGTTGTTGCTCTATCACAGGGTGCCTTCCCTGTTTTAGATCAATTATTTCTGACCGGTCAAGTACAGGCCTGTTGTATTTATTTTCTACAGCGATAGTGGCAAACGAGAGTAGACAATCAAGCCTGGCAACTATGGATGAATTGACTTGAATTGTTGGAATATAATCGGCAAGATTGCTTACCAGCTCATTGAATAAGCTTGTTTCAAGGCTGAGTATTTTTTCCTCGGCTCCCAGGATTTTATTTTCATACTCTTTGAGCTCTTCAGTTATATATCTTTCGGCACTAACCAGAGTTTGTTTCCGAATCCATTCCTCAGGGACTTTTTCTTTATGTGTGTTCCTGACTTCAATGTAATATCCAAACACATTATTATATGCTACTTTAAGGGATGGAATTCCAGTGCGTTTAATTTCCCGCTGCTGCATTTCCACCAGGTAATCTTTCCCTGAGAATAAAATTTTTCTCAATTCATCAAGTTCTTTCGAAACCCCTTCTGCTATTACCATTCCCTTAATTACCTGGGTTGGAGGATCCGGATTCAGATTCTTGTCTATTTTTTGCCGTATTTTTTTACAGGGATCAATTCCTTTCCCTGTTTTTACCAGGGAGGAAAGTTTAGAAGATTTGCAGATATTCTGTATGGGATCCAGGGCAAAAAGGGCATTTTTAATATGTGCCATTTCCCGGGGATTGATTCTTCTAACCGCCACTTTGGAAATTAATCTTTCCATGTCGCCAATATGCCTTATATGTTCCTCAATTTCTTCTTTTTTTTCAGGATTATTAATGAAGAACTCTACAATATCCTGTCTTTCTTCAATGGGCTTGAGGTTTTTAAGGGGCATGGCTACCCATCTTTTTATCATTCTGGATCCCATGGGAGAAATAGTGTGATCCAGAATATCAATCAGGGTTTTTGCTCCCTGGTTTAAGGAATGAAAAAGCTCAAGGTTTCTAATTGTGAATTTATCGAGCCACACATATCGGTCGGCTTCTATTCTTGAAAGTTCTGAAATATGTTGTAACCTGGTATGTTGGGTTAGATCAAGATATTGTAGAATAGATCCTGCAGCAATAAGTCCATAGCGTAGATCCTGAACTCCAAATCCTTTCATAGAGCTGGTTCCAAAATGTTTCAAAAGACGCTCATAAGAGCTATCTGAATCATACATCCAGTCATCCAGCTTAAAAGTGTAGTATTTGCTGCCAAAGAATTCGAAGAACTGATCCTGGATTGATTTTTCAATTAATATTTCTTTTGGCTGGAAATTAGTAATTAATTGATCTATATACTCCAGGCTTCCTTCTGATGTAAGAAACTCCCCGGTAGAAATATCCAGGAAAGCTGCTCCTGCAATTTTATGATCAATATATACCGAAGCGAGGAAGTTATTTTCTTTATGTTCAAGGACATTGTCATTTAAAGAAACACCCGGGGTAACCAATTCGGTAACACCTCGTTTAACAATTTTTTTTGCGAGTTTTGGGTCTTCAAGTTGTTCGCAAATAGCAACTCTTTGTCCTGCTCTTACAAGCTTTGGAAGGTAAGTATCAATGGCATGATAGGGAAACCCGGCAAGTTCAACAAAGGAGGCCTTGCCATTTGCCCTTCGGGTAAGAGTGATACCGAGGATTTCAGCACTTTTAATAGCATCTTCTCCAAATGTCTCGTAAAAATCTCCAACACGAAAAAGCAGAATGGCATCAGGATGTTGTGATTTTATCCTGTTGAATTGCTTCATCAAGGGAGTTTCAACTATTTTTTGCTTATCACTCAAAATATAATCGGCTTAAAACCGGAGTTTATTGATTCAGATTTACAAAAATACTAATTATTGAAAGGATATGAATACAGGATTATGTTTTAAAACCTGTTTTATTATAAGTTTTGTTTTGTTTTCCGTATAAAATATATATTAATTTTGGGGCATTAACAACAACTTAACCCTGGTTATATTATTATGAAAAAAGTATTGGTATTAGGTGCCGGGATGGTGGCAGGCCCAATGGTTGATCAGCTCTTAAATTCAGGTTATAAAGTTACTTCAACAGGTATATATTTGCATCGTGCTCAAGGGCTTATAAAGGGACATGAAAATGGCTCAGCCAGGGTTTGGGTGGTGGAAGATGAGGAGGGCTTAAGAGAGATGATCAGTCAGCATGATCTGGTAGTTAGTCTTTTGCCTCCTGCTTTTCATGCCATGGTGGCTCGCCATTGTATCAGTCTGAAGACAAATATGGTTACAACCTCCTATGTTGGTGAAGAGATGAAATCGCTGGATGAAGAAGCCAGGAAGGCTGGAGTAATAATTTTAAATGAGATTGGGCTGGATCCTGGCATTGATCACATGTCAGCATTGCGAGTTATTGATCATGTTCACAAGAAGGGAGGAAAAATCAATAAATTCTTTTCTTTATGTGGAGCCCTGCCTTCTCCCGAAAGTGCAGATAATCCTTATCGTTATAAGTTTTCATGGAGTCCTAAAGGCGTAATCATGGCAAGCGACAATGAAGCATGCTATCTTAAGAATGGGACTGAAGTCAAAGTAAAAAGTATTGATCTTTTTAAAGAAATATTCCAGCTTGATTTTCCAGGTGTTGGTGTCCTTGATATTTATCCAAACAGAGACTCTGTCAAATATATTGACCTATACGGGATTCCTGAAGTTAGTACCATGTTTAGAGGGACATTCCGATTGCCTGGCTGGTGTGAGGCCCTGGACCTGATGAAGGGCTTGAAACTTTTATCTAATGATAAAATCTTAATGGAGGGACTAAGCTATGCTGGTATGCTTGCCCGGTTAATTGGGGAAGCAGATTCAGAAAACATCATGCAGAAAGCTGCAGATTTTCAAAATATAGATGTTGGAAGTAATGCGATGAAAGCACTTGATTGGCTTGGAGTGTTTGCAGATTCTGATATAGGCAGAAAAGAAGATTCTCCATTTGAAGTGATCTCCGATTTGATGATTGAAAAAATGTCTTTACAGCTAAGTGATCAGGACATGGTTGTGCTCCAGCATAATTTTCATGCTAGTTACCCCGACGGAAGTAGAGAGATTATAAAAGCAAGAATGTTGGATTATGGCTCACAGGAAACATTTACCTCTATTGCCAGAACAGTTTCCCTGCCAGCAGCCCTGGCTTCCATACTTATTTTAGAAGGAAAAATTCAACTATCAGGAGTATATCGGCCAATTGTACCGGAGATTTATAATCCTATTTTAAATAAGTTAGAGGAGATAGGGATAAAAGTAGAGGAAACATATGGTTTGAAGGAAGATGGCGATCTTTTCTGAAGCGACTCAGGAGAGTCGCTCTACAGACCGATAAGTTCAAGGAAACAATGTGGCAGGAATTTTGTATATGGTCTAATCCGGGAAGGCCAGTATTAGAAATGTGCTGTTCGCAATTATCAAACTTTAACTATCTTTAATTTCTGAAGAAAATTATTTCCTGCTCTATGAGAACCAGAAACGGATTTGCGCTGATTCTTTTATTTTTACTGATGTTTTCTGGTTGCAAAATCTATGAACCGGTAACCAAAAGACAGAATCTTGCGTATTTGTATCGTCCGGGGGCCACTTCTCTTCATCCCAGGTTTATAGTTTATCATAATTCCGACTCAACATCCAACCTTATGGTGAAGGTTTATCCTACCGAGCTTTTATTTAACAAAGCGAATGAGGATGGAAATTATAAGGCCTGGTTAAGCATTCAGTATCGTGCAAGGGAAGTTGGTGGCAGCAGAGCCCTCACAGATTCTGCTATTTTAGAGTTCCCATTTGATGTAAGCGGGCTTGATAAACCGTTTATCACCAATATAAGTCTTAAAACAAAAGCTCCAATAGAATATATTGTAGAGGTTGTAACAATGGACAGATTGAGAAAAAGAGCGGTTCAATCATTTATTTTTATAGATCGTACGTCAGAGATCAACTCTCAAAACTATTTTGTTATGGATCAGTCAACAGGTAGCCTGCTTTTTAATCCGGTGGTTGATTCTTCAATGATATTCAATATTTATTTTCCGAAAAGAACAGTAGATACTTTATTTACACACTATTATAAACCAGATACAAGGATTCCCTATCCCCCGAATTTGTTACTTTCCACCTCACTTACCTTAGATAGGGCTGACAGTACCTGGCAGATCGGGGTTTTTAAATCAAAAGGGATCCAGCTTTCAGAAAAGGGAATATACCAGTTTCTTAAGGATGCAAATGATAAACAAGGTTATAACATGTATTATTTTGGGGAGTACTTTCCATTAGTGAAAACCCCTGAACAGATGATTGATCCTTTAGTCTACCTGGCAGATGACAAAGAAATGAGAGAATTGAGAAAGAATGAAAGTGCAAAAATTGCTGTCGACAACTTTTGGTTGGAGGCAGGGAAGGATATTAATCGTGCAAAGGAATTGATAAGAATATATTACAACAGGGTGTTTTATTCAAATTATTATTTTACCTCTTTCAAGGAGGGTTGGAGCACCGATCGTGGAATGATCTACCTGATTTACGGGTCTCCGGGTACCTTGTACAAAACTGCTACACAGGAAAGATGGATATATGGGAAAGAAGATAGTGACAAGAGTATTGAATTTGTTTTTACAAAAGTGAATCATCCCCTTTCAAATAATGTATTCAGACTTCGGCGATCTGCAGATTTGAATTCGAGATGGGTTCAGGCAGTAAGGGCCTGGCGGCAGGGGAGTGTATTTATACTAGAAAATGACTGATTTCATGAGATATAAAGAGCCGGCAAAGATGAATTATATTTATGGTTTGCATTCTGTTCTGGAAGCAATTCATTTGGGGAAAGAAATGGAAAAGGTATTCATTCGAAAGAGCCTGAATAATGAAAGAAGCAAGGAGTTGATACGCCTTCTCAGGGAAAGAGATATTCCTGTTCAATTTGTTCCTAACGAAAAATTGCAAAGGATAAGCAGCAAGAATCATCAGGGGGTTATTGGCTTGATTTCAATGATTGAATACGGTAGGCTGGAAGTTTTAATTCCAGGCCTTTTTGAGAAGGGAGAAATCCCATTTATCCTTATTTTAGATGAAATTACCGATGTGCGTAACCTGGGAGCAATTGCCAGAACGGCTGAATTTGCCGGGGCTCATGCACTGGTTATTCCGGCAAAAGGATCTGCCCAGATAAATGCTGACACAATAAAAACATCTTCAGGAGCCTTACACAAACTTCCTGTGTGCCGGACTCCAGAACTCGCAGATTCCCTAACATTCCTTAAAAATTCTGGCTTGAAGATTATTGCCGGGACAGAAAAGGCTGAAAAGCTTTATTTTGATTCCGACCTTTCAGGACCTGTAGCTATTGTGTTGGGATCTGAGGAAAAGGGGATTTCGAATAAGATTCTACTAATGGCAGATCAATTGGTAAGAATCCCTCAATTCGGGAAGGTTGATTCCCTGAATGTTTCTGTAGCTGCAGGGGTTTTATGCTATGAGGTAATTCGCCAGAGGCAGCTATCCTCTTCTTGATTTTAGGAGTAAATAAATTTTGCA
>JAYEGO010000377.1:0-2732 GCA_034659155.1 Bacteroidota bacterium
ACAGGCCCTCCATCTGAACGTGATCAGTCCGGCTCACATATTACTTATATAGTGAGCCGCACTGCTAACGCCCATATGGAGCGCCTGAGAACGATTACAGTCTTAAGGAGTCTGCAAAATATGGGGGCCCCCTCTGAACGGTTACCATCATGCAGCCAGGGGTAAAAGGAATCTCTGTTTCAAGCATCTCGCGTGCTCCTATACGAAGCGATTCCAGCAACTCAGATTGTGTCCGCTCCTGAGCGTTGACACCAGGAAGATCGACCAGCCACCCGATCCACCAGCCCTCTGCCTGTTTAATTACCGCCCTATATTTCATAGCATTACCTCACAAATGGGTGTCCTTATTCACTTATTCATTCATGCGACCCAATACTAGATGTAGATGTATTATGTGATCACCTCAATGTAACTTGAATATGTATGAGGGTTTGGTCTAGAATGGCTCTCCAATGCTAACCCTTCAAGATGAAACTCAATCGCTTCTTTCATAACTTTCTCAACTTCTTCTTTTGTTTTACCTGTTGCAACACAACCATCAAAATCAGGAGAGTATGAAGAAAATCCTGTACTCGTTTCTTCAACTACGATTAGATATTTCATTTTTTATATCCTGCCTGTTTGAAAATACTATTTTGTGTTCCAGGAGCATTATTCGCCTGTCCCCTTGTTTCCTTATTCGCCTGTCCCCTTGTCTGTCCCTTGTCTTCTTTTTTTCTTTTTTTTTAATACGAACTAAGCTTCGGCATGTAACAATTGCGTAGAAAATGGTTGAACTGACTGCCAAGCATTAGAAGTATTTTCTGCCTTCCATAGGTCATAATTTCTTTGAAGATTAATCCATAATTGCGGAGTAGTCTCAAAAGCTCTGGACAATCTCAAAGCCATATCAGGAGTTATTGCGCCATTTTCATTGATAATTTTAGATAAAGTTTTCCGAGAAACATTCAATATTGAAGCAAGTCCTGTAATAGTGAGAGATAATGGTTGCAAGTAATCATCTTTTATAATTTTCCCAGGATGCGTAGGTTGTCTTGTTTTTTTATCCATTATATGGCCTCTTTTAATGATAATCATCGTAATTTACGATATATGCATTTCCCTCAACAAATTCAAAAAATACTCTCCAGTTACCAGAAACCTTTACAGAATATTGCCCCTTTAAATTGCCTGTTAGCTGATGCAGGTTTGAACCTGGGTAATTCATATCTCTTATTTCATTTGCAGCATTCAAACGATCAAGGATTTTCCCTAGCCTATTTGCATGTTCTGGCTTAATACCTTTATTCTTTCCTGAGTGGAAGAAATCTTCCAGCCCTTTATGTTTGAATGATTTAATCATATATTCAAGACTGTAACCCTTGGGGTTACCAATGTCAAGAATCTTTTTTCTTTACATTAAACATAATCCCTCATTATGCTACCTGTTCAATCCATCGAGTTATGGGTGTCCTTATTCAATATTTGTCAAGTATTATTCGCCTGTCCCCTTGTCTGTTCTCTTATTTAATAATATTTCATGAGGGGCATTACTATCCAACTTTTTATGCTACCATATTAACATCAAGTAAACTTTCATAAGGAATATCCATCCCATAGTGCAAATTAACAATTTGTTTCAGTGATAGAGATCTCTTCCTGTTAAGAACATCACTTACTCTGCTTTTGGGGCCAAGAAACTGCTCTAGGTCTTTTCTAAGTAATCCCATTTGCTCCATCCTGAAAAGAATAGCCTCTACTGGATCAGAAGGTGGCATTGGGTAATGTTTTTCTTCGTAAACTTCCACTAAGGTTATCAATACATCCAGTTCATCACCTTCAACTGTCCCACTTTCAGCCCCCCAAAGCTCTTCTATTTGCTTTAGGGTTTGATTATATGACTGTTCATCTCGAATAGGTTTAATCATGGCTACTTTACCTCCTCGACATTAATGACATCGTATTCCTTATGAGTTCCAACAAATTTAATATACATGGCTTGTCTAGGGTAATCCATAGCACATATTATTCTATAATCATTACCTGTAATATTAAAAACAACACGATTGTCAGCAACGATTGAGGCATGTCTAAATGTGTTTTTCACATCCTGTGGACTTGACCATTTTTTCTTTAAACAAAAATGATACCATTCATTCAAATAAGCTTGAGCTCTTTCATTTCCGGACTTCTCCCAGTATTGCCTAATTCGACTTTTTGCAATTATTCTCATACAAATAATATAATATTACCATTTTGGTAATGCAAGCATTTTATAATCACTTCTTCTCTTCCCTTAATTATAGACAATCCCTCAATGTGCGACCTATTCAATCCATCGAGTTATGGGTGTCCTTATTCATTATTTGGAGATGGGGGATGTGTCAAGCATTATTCGCCTGTCCCCTTGTCTCTCTTTGTCATTCTGATAATACAATGCAAAACGTTTCCGAATATCATGATCTGAATATTCATCGCCAAGGTGCATGCGCGCTACAATGTGAAAATGGAAATCAAACAAAATCAGGCAGCGACCCTGCTCTTGATCTCTTTAATAGCAGGGGCCATTTTTTCACTGATCAGGTCAAGGTCATAAGCCTGTTGGAGGTTAAGCCAGATGTTGGGACCGGTGCCAAACCATTTTCCAAGCCTGAGAGCTGTTTCAGCAGTTATAGTACGTTTTCCGGCAATTATTTGCGTAAGCCGGTTAGCCGGAACCATGATTTCCCGGGCCAATTCTGACGCACTCATAT
>JAYEGO010000378.1:0-2731 GCA_034659155.1 Bacteroidota bacterium
AAGCTTTCAGATACATCACCCCCATGTTATATTGGGCAACTGGGTGGCCATTTTCAGCATCTCGTTTAAACTTCTCTGCCTTTTCCTTATCAATTGGAGGGTCAGGGATGAGTGGGTTTTGCATAGATTGTATCGGTTTCTCAAAGAACTTGTATTATGTTGAGTATTCCGGAGTATAGTGTACAACTCATTCCGGGATATAGTGTACACCCGATTCCGGAGTAAAGTGTACAACTTTTTTGGATGGTATTTTTCTATTTTTTGAAATTGACGGACAGCGGAAGCTTATTTCACGGGTGACATTCCGTCATATAGTGTACAACCCATTCCGGGATATAGTGTACAGTTTTATAAAGGAAAGTACTGATTGATTTGTGATTTTTGTGCCTCACCCACAAAAAAAAGGCACAATGGCAAATAAACCAATCAGTATGACACAGGTAAGACGAATTATTCAGTTAAAATCAGCAGGGCTAAGCAAATTAAAGATCTCCCAGAATCTTGGCATTCACCGAAAAACCCTGAATGAATATCTTTTCAAGCTTGAGCTCACAGGGAAGAGTTATCAGGATCTTCTTGGGTGCGATGAAGCTGAATTAGCCGCCATTGTCTATAATACAAAAAACACCCACCAGCCCGACAGCCGTCTTGATGATCTTCAGAGGCGGTTTCCCTCCTATGCCAAGGAGTTAAAGGCCCCCGGAGTAACCCGGCAGATTCTTTGGCAAGAATATAAAATGACTAATCCGGATGGTTATGGTTACACGCAATTTTGCGAGCATTTTGCCCGCTACAACAAACCTAATAAGGCCACCATGCACTTTGATCATCGCCCGGGAGAATACCTCCAGGTTGATTTTGCCGGAAAGCCTTTATATATTGTTGATCGCCAAACAGGAGAGCTAATCCCGTGTCCTGTTTTGGTTTGCGTATTACCCTTTAGTAATTATCCTTTTATCGAAGCATTGCCATCTGCCCGCCAGGATCAATTGTTTGGTGCTTTGAACCGGTGTTTGGAGTCTATTGGTGGTGTGCCAAGAAATATTTTAAGTGACAATATGAAGCAATATGTCTCGAAGAATGATCGATATGAGTTTAAGTTCCCGGAGCTTATCGATCAGTGGTCACTGCATTATGGTACTAACCTGGAAGCCACCCGGCCGAGAAAACCCAAAGACAAGCCATCGGTAGAAAACAATGTTCATATAGGATATTTAAGGGTATATGCTAAACTGCGCAACGAAACTTTCTTCAGCCTCTTTGATTTGAACAAAAGGATAAAGGAGCTCATCGGACAGCACATCCATATACCTTTCCAAAAAAAACCATATACCCGGTATGAACAGTTTACAAAACAGGAGAAATCTTTTTTAAAGCCCCTGCCCTCGGAACCATTTATTGTAAAACATATCACCAAGGGAAAGGTACAGATGAATTACCATGTGGTCCTGGGAGAAGACAAGCATCTATACAGTGTCCCTTACCAGTATATTGGCCAGCGAACCAAAATAATATATGATGAAGAAAATGTTGAGATCTTCATTGGTTTTGAACGAATAGCTATTCATAAGCGTGATTACCGGGTGAGTGGCTACACAACTCTCGAGGAGCATATGCCCGAAAGCCACCTCAGATATAAGCAAACACTGGGATGGGATGCTGATTACTTTATGGCAGAGGCTGCTAAGATCGGAGATTGTTCGGTTGATGTTTTCAAAAGGGTACTTGCTTCCAAAGAATTTATCGAACAAACCTACCTATCCTGCAAAGGATTAAAAAGGCTCTCGGAGATATACGGTCCGCAACGTTTTGAGGCAGCTTGTCAAAGGGCCATGAAAGGAACCAGGGTAAACTACGGGATGATTAAAAACATATTGAAGAAAAACCTGGACAAGCAGCAGGATCCCCAGGGGGAACTTTTTGCAATACCTAAACATGACAATATACGTGGAGAGGAATCTTATCGATAATCAATTATTTATTTATCCATCACTTAAACCGTAAAATATGAATAAACAACTCACGCTGGATCATCTGGAACAATTAAAGCTGGATGGAATGCTGCAGGCATATCAAGCTGTACTTTCCATGGCTGTACAAAACCAGCCCTCCTTAAACCAATTTATGGCCCGCCTTGCAGAGGCTGAGATACAAAGCCGGGCAGCAAAGAGAACAGAACTTTACCTGCGGCAAAGTAAACTCAGGTATAATGCCATCCTGGAACAGGTGCATTGCAATCCTGAGCGAAACCTGTCGAAAGAAAAACTAATGATGATTGCCGATTGTAGCTTTATTGAGCGTGCTGAGAACCTGCTTATCACAGGTTCAACAGGTTGCGGAAAAAGCTACCTGGCCTGTGCCCTTGGCAGGCAGGCCTGCACGCTGGGATACCGTACCCTGTACTTCGGGATAAACCGGTTGCTGGAGAAAATATCTCTTTCTAAACTGGATGGTACCTATGTGAAGTTGCTTAACCAGGTTCAAAAAGCTCAATTGATTATCATTGACGACTTCGGATTACATCCCCTGGACGGTGTTACACGCCTGGCATTACTCCAGATGCTGGAAGATCGCTATGGAATCAAATCAACAATCATCACATCTCAGCTCCCGGTCGCCAAGTGGTATGAGTATATCGGAGAGTCAACAATAGCGGATGCAATAATGGACAGATTGGCAGTTAATGCCCACCGTTTTGAATTGAAAGGAGAATCGCTCAGAAAGAAAATTT
>JAYEGO010000379.1:0-2727 GCA_034659155.1 Bacteroidota bacterium
TGCTTGATGAAAGTCTTAGCAACGATGAGATATTGGAACTCTTTGAAGAATGCCTGGAATTTGTAAGAGATGAAAGTGGTCTTACACTACAAATCAATCCTGATAAGGAGAAAGTACACAAGCCTACTGGAAGCCTAAAGTTTATAATCAACTATGTGGCTCCACTTAAAGCAGCTATGGGCAGCAGGTACTTGAAAGTAGATGTTACAAGAGGTGAAACTCTGGAATTTGACTTATCTGACAGACCTGTATTTCATAAATATTCAGATATTCCGGAAAATTTTAACGTTAAATGCTATTCTCTTTCAGAGATATTGATCGAAAAAATGACTGCCATAATGGGCAGAACCATTCCAAGGGACATTTATGATTTGTGGTATCTGTTTGAATATGAAGGGATGGACTTGGCAGACCATAACATTGAATTTGAAAGTAAGGCAAGAAACAAAGGCCATAAGCCGGCAAAATTCAGGGAAAAACTGGAAAATACGGAAGCCACCTATAAACGAGACTGGCAAATCAGTTTAAGAAACCAGATACCTGATCTTCCTGACTTTAAAGATGTGATGCGAGAATTAAATAAACACATACGCAAATTCTATTAGTACTTGTCATTTAAAATGTGGGAAAATCAATAACGATGGGGCTCGAATAAAAAGAAAGGATTACTATTGTTAATTCTATATTCGAGAAAATCCGAGTACAACAGGAAAAATGAAAACAAAGATTACAATCGATAAAAAATTCACCCCATGTCCTGAATCCGACGGAGATGAATTCTATCAGAATGGCATGTTCGTTTTCAATATCAGTAAGATAATTAGGTATATTCAGAAGAATCCTAAAGTCTTTATCCCTGAAGAGGTGGCCGTAAAGGATTTTCGGAAGTTTCTGTCTTTAAATGAATCTCATGTGGATTCCGTTGATAACTCCAATCCTGTTATACTGGCAGAAATTGCTCCTTCACGGTTTAACCTGATTGATGGACAGCACCGGGTTGAAAAAGCTCATAGGCTGGAAATTGAAACCATACAGGCTTATAAACTGAATGTTCATCAACACATCAGATTCATTACCAGCAAAAAAGCATATGAAAGATATGTTGAATACTGGAACAGCAAAAATGGACAGTAGAAATGATTATCAGAGCAACTAAAAAGTTAATGAATACCTCCGGGGTAAAGCCGGTAAAAAATCTGAAAGAATCAGATATCGCATTACCAGGAGAATGGTATGCGGGATTAGTTTCTACAGGAAGACCCGGAAAGATGTTGATTCATTTCCTTCACACCTCAACAAAACTTTCAATCCTTTATCCAGGAAAATCATTAAATAAGGCACTTCAGGTATTTCCAGGCCGTGTAGAACAGCTTCTTGGAAGGCTCGGTTATTCTAAACTTGTATTCCAATTTCAGTTGCATACCAAACCTGATATATATACGACCAATAGCCGAAGCATGCTGTCACATATGACCCAGTTGAAATACGCCATTGAATACAGCATTGCGCTCTCTGAAACATTTGAGGATATCGATTATGATGAGTTTGAAGATTCCCTCAGTGACATGCTCTTGTCGTCAAAGGGACCCAGAAGATACGAGAAACCAACAGATATATTACAGAGGTTGGTAAATGAATTATGAAAAATTCCAGTAAGTATTTACATCGAAGGGCCATTGAAAAAGTAAACAGATACCTTTTGGGGCAAATGAAATACTCATAAATTGGAATTCCCAGATTCATAAACCCCATTAAATCAACGTGATATCAATTTGAAGTGTAATATAATGCCTAAATAAGGCAATAGGTTACACTCCGCTACCGACCTCATATATATTAACCCGCTGTTAATCTGCGGCTTAATTGTTTATGTACTTGCTGATAAAGGTCTCGAGTGAACAAACCCTGGTTCTGTCACTAATAAGGTAATCATCTGAGGAAGGTGTAATAATGAAATTTGCCGATGCATTTATATCCTCAAATGCAATTGTATTTCCCCGGCTGAGCTTTGGTGCGTTAGACAGTTTTATTTCAATGGCTGCTACGGGTTTCATTCCCTTCACCAATACTGCATCAATTTCTGCCCGGTTGTGGGTTCTATAATAATATATATCAACATCCTTAATAATGGCTGATCCTATTTGCTGAATAACGAATCCCTCCCAGGAATGTCCAGCGATCGGATGAGCAAGCAATTGTTCCTTTGAACTGATTTGGTGGAAGTGATGCAAAATACCCGAATCTGAGAGAATGATCTTTGGTGATTTCACAATACGTTTCTTAAGATTAGTTGAGAAAGGATATATCCTTTTAACAAGGAAAGCGTTTTCCAGGAAATCGATATATCGTTTAGCTGTAATTGATGATATTCCGAGCGAATCTGCAATGGTAGACATATTGAGCATTTGGCCGTGCAAATGTGCCACCATTCTCCATAGACGTTCCAATTGAACCGGTGAAACCTGCAATCCTAAAAGTGGCAGGTCCCGTTCAATATAAGAGCGAATAAAATTTGTTCTCCATGTTTCTGAACTTTTCTGACTCCTGGCAAGGATGGATAAAGGAAAACCTCCCTGCAACCACAACTGATCCATTGGGAAAACACTGCCAGGAAGTTCAATCATTGAGAAAGGCTTGAGTTCCAGGAATGCAATACGTCCTGCCAGAGATTCAGAAGTGTCCTGAATGATTACACTCGACGCTGAACCAAGAAGAATGAAACGCCCG
>JAYEGO010000380.1:0-10914 GCA_034659155.1 Bacteroidota bacterium
TGTTTATGCCTTTCAGGCATAATTCAAGTGTAAGCTATTTTTCTGCCATACATCTTTTTTTAATGATCCCTGTTTTCGCCATTTGGGTCACCCAGATCAAAAACAATACGCCCTATTTACGGGCAATACAGAGCCAAAAACTAAATTGTTTCAAAAAGTGGCGAAAACAGGCGGGAAGCATGGTGCTGTGTTTACGAATTATTTAACCCGCTTTGTTTCTCGAATTAACTCGTCTGACCACTTATGGTTAAGACCAATTGATAGACTTATTTTTTCACTCGATGAACTAACTTTAAGTGGTCTGACGAGTAGAATTGTTTGTTCTTAAAGTAAGCCAATCATTTTAGAAGGATCTACCCATTCATTGAACTGCTCTTCTGTAACCAGCCCCAGTTCCAGGGCAGCTTCTTTAAGTGTAGTTCCTTCAGAATGGGCTTTTTTAGCGATCTTAGCAGCATTTTCATAACCGATATGTGGATTTAATGCGGTAACCAGCATCAATGAACCTTCGAGGTTACGCTTGATATTTTCATAGTTTGGTTCAATCCCCACCACACATTTATCAGTAAAAGATACACATGCATCTCCGAGAAGTCTTGCAGATTCAAGCAAGTTTGAGATCATAACAGGCTTAAATACATTAAGTTGATAATGACCCTGCATTCCCCCTATTGCGATTGACATATCATTTCCAACAACCTGGGCACAAACCATGCTAAGGGCTTCGTTCTGGGTTGGATTAACTTTACCTGGCATTATTGAGGATCCGGGTTCATTTGCAGGTAGAATGATCTCTCCGATACCTGTACGGGGACCTGAAGCAAGTGCCCGGGTATCATTGGCAATTTTCATCAGGGCGACAGCCAGCTTTTTCATTGTACAGGATACACCTACTACAGCATCATGAGCTGAAAGTGCTTCAAACTTATTTTCGGCAGTTACAAAAGGCAAACCTGTAATTTCAGCTATCTTTTTGGCAACCAGAACATCATAACCTTTGGGTGTATTTATTCCAGTACCTACTGCTGTTCCACCCAGCGCAAGTTCTGACAGGTGGTCCAATGGACACTCTAATGATTTTAAGCCCTGGTTTAATTGAGCAACATAGGCAGAAAATTCCTGTCCTAATGTTAAAGGAGTTGCATCCATTAAGTGAGTCCTGCCCGTTTTAATTATATCCTTAAACTCGATAGCTTTTTTATGTAAAGCCTGGCTTAATTTTTTAATACCCGGTACGGTTATTTCAGATACCATTTTATAAGCAGCAATGTGCATGGCTGTTGGAAAAGTGTCGTTTGAAGACTGTGATTTATTAACATCGTCATTGGGATGAATATATCTCTCCCCTTCTCCCAGTTTTCCGCCTAGTATAACGTGAGCTCTGTTTGCCACAACCTCATTTACATTCATATTACTTTGAGTACCTGAACCGGTTTGCCAGATAACCAGCGGGAAATGATCATCTAATTTCCCTTCGATAATTTCATCACAGACCCGGGAAATGGTTTTGGCTTTATCTTCCGGTAATACCCCAAGTTCCATGTTTGCCATAGCAGCAGCTTTTTTCAGAACCCCAAATGCCCTGATAATCTCTATAGGCATTGTGCCATCGCCAATTTTAAAATTTTCTTTTGATCTTTGTGTTTGGGCTCCCCAGTACCTGTCAGCAGGCACTTTGACTTCACCCATGGTGTCTTTTTCTATCCTGAAATTCATAGTATAATGATTTAAATTGTTGAAAAATAAAATTACAACAATTTATCTATATTTTCAGGTGGTTGAGCCAATACTGCACTATGTTCTTTAACAACTATTGGGCGTTGAATTAATTTCGGATTGTCTGTAAGAATTTGTATCCATTCTTCATTTGCAAACTCTTTCCCTTTAAATTCAGACTTATAGACGTCCTCCTGGGTTCGCACCAGGTTAAAAGGAGTTATATTTAGTTTTTCAACAAGATCACTTATTTCTTCATAGTTCAAAGGATCTTTTAGGTATTCTCTAATCTCGAAATCCTTGATTTTTTCCTGTAAATAGGCTAGCCCTGCACGGCTTTTACTGCATCTTGGATTGTGATAAATTGTAATCATATTTATTAATGGCTTTAAAATTGAAAATTCAGTACTTTTTCAGATCAAGCATTGAGATGGAATATTATTCTATTAATTTTTAGATCTTTCCCCCAAATTCCATGAGGTATGCTTTAATAAAAGCATTGAGATCTCCGTCCAGGACAGCTTGAACATTTGAAGTTTCATGAGAAGTTCGGAGATCCTTTACCATTTTATATGGGTGTAACACATAACTTCTGATCTGTGATCCCCATTCTATTTTTTTCTTTTCCCCTTCCAGCTTTGCCTGTTCTTCCAATTGTTTTCGGAGCTCTAACTCATAAAGGTGAGATTTAAGCAACTTCATGGCATTGTCCCTGTTTTTATGCTGCGAGCGGGTTTCCTGATTTTCTACAACAATCCCGGAGGGAAGATGCCTTAAGCGAACTGCTGTTTCAACTTTATTTACATTCTGTCCTCCTGCACCACTTGCCCGAAAGGTATCCCAACTAATATCTGCAGCATTGATCTCAATATTAATTGTATCGTCAACTACAGGAGCAACAAAAACAGAAGCAAATGTGGTTTGTCTTTTTCCCTGTGCATTGAAAGGGGAAATGCGTACCAATCGATGAACTCCATTCTCGCTCTTCAGATAGCCATAGGCTGAATCTCCTGTAAATTCGAGGGTTACTGATTTTACTCCAGCCTCATCACCTGCCTGAT
Organism: Bacteroidota bacterium; assembly: GCA_034659155.1. Taxonomy (GTDB): domain Bacteria; phylum Bacteroidota; class Bacteroidia; order Bacteroidales; family VadinHA17; genus JAYEGO01. The sequence goes on from JAYEGO010000380.1 coordinate 2,778, forward strand.
AATCCAGTTCTTTTACTTTATAATTATTTCGTTCTCCCCACCTGATATACATGCGCATTAGCATACCTGCCCAGTCAAGGCTTTCTGTACCCCCGGCTCCTGAATTTATTTTAACAATGGCCCCCAGGGAGTCCTCTTTTTTGCGGAGCATATTTCTTAACTCCAGGTCTTCAATAAGCTTAAGACTTAATTGATATTGCTCATCAAGATCTTCTTCAGAAGCTTCTCCCTCTTTTAGAAAATCATAAATTACCACTACATCATCAATACCCGTTTTAACCTGGTTATAGGCCGTTATCCAGGATTTTATTGGAGAAATTGTTTTGAGGTGGACCTCTGCCTTTTTAGGATCATCCCAAAAATCAGGAGCTTGAGTTAATTCTTGTTTTTCTTTTAAGGTTTTTTCTTTATTGTCGATGTCAAAGATGCCTCCTCAACGCTTCCTGGCGTCTTATAAGATCTTTAAGCTGTTCAGTTGTTATCATTTTTACATTTTTTTCAAAAGTAGGAATAATTGTGCTCAAAATAATCTATTGCTTTAAAATCAAATTGAGTGCACTATGAATTTTTTCAGTTTCAAATCCCCTGCTTAAAGCATAATTAAATAGTTTCCCTTTAAGCTCGTATTGGTTTTTTGCTTTTGTTAACTGCTTTTTTTGAACTAAAAGCTTATATAGGGTTTCCCGGTATTCTGTATCTTTAATTTCATCAAAGGCATTCAAAATATTTTTTTCTGTGATCTTTTTCTGTTTTAAATGATATTTGATTTTTATTCTCCCCCATTTATTCTGAAAGAATTTTTGTCGTGTAAAACTTTTTGCAAACCTGGTTTCATCTATGAATTTTTCTTCTTTTAGCTTTTCAATAATAATTTTGGTATCAGAATAATTTACACCCCATTCCGAAAGCTTTTTTTGAATATCTACAAGGCATTTTTCTTGCTTTGAACAGATTTTTCTTGCTTTATTAAGGCTGGTATTAAAATGGCTTGTTTTCTTTTCCATTATTCAGGTTTTTTCCCTTTTGCCATACGATATCTTCCAGAAAGATCTTTTGCTATTTCAACATCAGTAAAATCATTTCCCAGGTATAATTGTCTTATTTCATCAGGGAAGTTTTCATTTATTTCCAGAAACAGGTACCCTCCAGGTGCCAATAAGCTGTATGAACTGGATATGATTTTTTTATAAAATATCAGAGGATCTGAATCAGGAACGAACAAAGCTAAAGCAGGCTCCCAGTTTATGACATTTGCTTGCATATGGGTTTTTTCAGATTCCCTGACGTAAGGAGGATTACTGACAATTAAGTGAAAATTCCCTGGTTCAAGAGATTCTATTTCTGTAAGAATATCGTGTTGTAAAAAGTTGATTCTTACATTATTTAGTTCGGCATTTTGACGGGCTGTCTCGAGAGCTTCAGGTGAAATATCGAGACCAGTTGTGACACTTTTATTAATATGTTTGGAAAGAGCTATTGCCAGACAGCCACTACCTGTTCCCATATCCAATATATTTGGGTGATCCCAGGTTTTATACTTAAGTATCCAGGCAATCAGTTCTTCTGATTCGGGTCTTGGAATTAAAACATGATTGCTAACTTCCAGTTTACAATTATAAAATTCAGTGCAACCCAATATATATTGAATAGGCTTATATTCTTTTAAGTCATGAACAATATTCTTAATTTTGATTTCATCTTTGAGTTTTACCTGTTTTGATGAATTTAATGAAAGCTGAAATCGCGAAAAATTCAGAACATGAGCAAAGATCTGGTAAACCAGACTTTTTGTCTCGTTTTCAGAATACACCTTGCTTAATTCAAGGTATAAGTTATTATTCAGGTCTTTCAGGGTCATTATTCCAATATTATATGCACAAGAGCTTTCATATTTTGATCAAATTTAACCAAAAGTTTGTTTCCAATGAATGTACAAGGAGCGGATAATTATATGGTTTATATGAATAGATGTCTCTCTCTTGCTTCAAAAGGATTAGGAAGCACCGGTACTAATCCTATGGTTGGTGCCGTGATTGTTCATGAAAGTATAATTATTGGGGAGGCTTATCATCGGAAATATGGAGGAGCTCATGCAGAGGTTCATGCTATAGAATCTGTAAAGAATAAAGATTTACTTAAAAAAAGCACTCTTTATGTAAACCTGGAGCCCTGTTCTCATCATGGAAAAACCCCTCCATGTTCAGATTTAATAATTCGTTCAGGAATCCCTCATGTGGTTATTGGAACTAAAGACCCCAATTCCCTTGTGGCCGGGAAAGGAATAGAGAAAATGACAGAGGCAGGCTGCAAAGTGGAATTAGGAATAATGGAAGAGGAATGCCGTTTCTTAAACAGGCGCTTCTTTACATTTCATGAAATGAAGCGTCCTTATATAATTCTTAAATGGGCACAATCAGCAGATGGGTTTATTGATATAATTCGTGACCAAAAAACTAAAATAGGACCTCATTGGATTTCTGGTCCTTACGAAAGGATTATGGTTCATAAATGGCGTTCAGAGGAGTCGACAATCCTGGTGGGAACAAATACCGCAGAAAAAGATAATCCAGCTTTAAATGTCAGATACTGGTCTGGCACCTCTCCAACAAGATTAATTATTGATAAGAGATTAAGACTGGCGACAGACTTAAAGATATTTAATAAAGAGGCACACACAATTATTTTCAATTATATTAAGTCTTTGGAATCTAAATCTCCTGGCTACGTTCAAATAAATAAAGAGGATACTTTCTGGCCCCAGATCATGGATTATTTGTATGGCGAAGAATTTGTATCCCTTTTTATTGAAGGAGGAGCTGTTACCATTAATTCATTATTGGCGAGTGGGTTGTGGGATGAAGCCCGAATTTTTATTGGAGATCAGGAATTTCATAGAGGAGTAAGGGCTCCCGGCCCAATACAGGGAAAAAGTTATGATTATAAAACCCCTGGAGCAAATCTCCGTATAATGTATAAATATAGTTCATTTGAATTACGTATAAATAGAAATAATGTCGAAAATGCGTAACTTTGAAATAGTTTGGGTTTAAATATTTTAATTATGAGAAAAGGAAAAATCATAGGTGTTCTGGCATTAAGTTTATTTTTAACACCAGTTTACTCTAACGGGCAGAATGCAAGAAAGTTTTATAAGGCAGGTAATGTATTTGTTGAGAAAAATGCTTATGCCGACGCTATTGTTCAGTTCTCAAAATCTGTTGAACTTGATCCGGATTATACAAAAGCATATCTGGCGAGAGCGAAGGCGTTTGAACATACCGGGAATGATGTTCAGGCAGCCGAGGATTACAAACGTGCAATTGTTTTTTTACCAAAAGACTCTAAGGTACATTACCAGGCTGGAAGAATGTTGAATAGAGTTGGCAACTACGAAGAAGCCCTTCATATGTTGAATCGGGCTACTGGTCTTTCAAGAAAAAATTTGCTTGCATACCAGGAGAAGATCATCACACTGATTGCCCTGGAGGATTTTGACCGGGCTTATCAGGTTGCCGATTCAGCACTTCACTTAAAGAAGAGTAAGAGTCCCTTAAATTATTATAATCGCGGCCTGGTTGCGGAAAAGTTGGAAAACTACCCTCAGGCACAGAAGGATTTTTCAAGTGCCATTGGCATAAATTCAAATTTCATAGATGCTTATTTGTCCAGGGCACGTATAGAAGTGCTCCAAAATCGTTTGGATGTGGCAATGAATGATTGTTCAAGGGTGCTGGCAAAGGATGATAGAAACATAGAAGCATACATGATCAGGAGTGAGATTTATGTTAAGCAGCTTGAATATCCAAATGCCATCAATGATGTATCAAGGATCATCCTGATTGATCCGGTAAACGCAGATATGTATGTGCTACGTGGCACCTATTACCAGGATTTTAATCAACATCCTAATGCTATCAATGATTTTAGTAAGGCCATAGATATTAGTCCCGGGAATCCTGGCATGTATTTTTTAAGAGCAAAGTCCTATGAGGAAATACTGGATTATAAAAAAGCAAAAAGAGATTATGAGGCCATTGGATCTTTATCAAAATATGATGGTGAGGCACTTAGGCTTAAAGATGAAGCAGAGCAAAGGCTTTTTGAGATCAATCGCGAATCTGTTAAACCTGCAATTTCAATAATTGAACCCGACGTACTGGCTGGATATACACTGAATCTCGCTCTGGGGAAAGATGAGGTGTTGATTAAAGGAAAGATTGTAGAGGAGAGTGACCTGAAGAGTTTGCTTGTAAATGGGTCGATAGTTCATTATGAAAAAAAGGATGAGCATTACGAGTTCCTGGCAAGTGTGGATATAAGTTCAGCAACAGAAATTGTGATATTGGTAAGCGATATTTATGAGAATGAAAGCAATAAGATTTTTACAATTAAGCGAACAGAAATAGTTGGGCCTGAAATAATGATTGTGGCCCCATATTCTTCAGATAATGGAGAGGTATATTTGGATAATAATGAAGATAATGTTTATGTCGAAGGAAGAATTGAAGATGAGAGTTTGTTGAAGTCAATAATGATTGAAGGAGTTACGGCAAGCTATCGTCCAGACATGGAGAATCCAACTTTTTCAGCCACCATTAACATTATGAATAAAAACCAGTTTACGGTTATAGCTGAAGATATCTTTGGGAATGTTTCTTCACGCACCTTTATTTTAAACAGGGCAGGAATTGCCACTCAAGATAATCCTATGGGGAAAACCTGGGTTGTCTTTATTCAAAATTCAAAGTATGAAACATTTGCCAGCCTGGAGGGTCCGGTAAAAGATGTGAGTCTTATGAAAGGTGCACTGGCAAATTACCAGATCAACAATGTCATTACAAAACAAGATATGACAAAAGAAGAACTGGAGAAATTCTTCTCTATTGAGTTAAGAGACCTGGTTCGAAGCAACCAGGTAAACAGTATTTTGATCTGGTATGCGGGTCATGGAAAATTTATCAATGATGTTGGCTATTGGATTCCTATTGATGCAAAGAGGGATGACGAATTTACCTATTTTAATATCAGCACACTGAAAGGCTCTCTTCAAACCTATTCCAAATATGTTACACATACTCTTGTTGTTACAGATGCTTGTGAGTCAGGGCCTACTTTTTATCAGGCCATGAGAAGTATTCCGGAAGAAAGAAGTTGTGATGACTGGAAAGCTACCCGTTTTAAATCTTCACAGGTTTTCTCTTCAGCCGGTTATGAATTGGCAACAGATAATTCTCAATTTACAAGAACCTTTGCAAATGCCTTATCTAACAATCCAAATGCTTGTATCCCAATTGAGAGTATCGTTTCACAGGTAACCATTGCTGTAGCAAAAAATAATCAGCAAAGGCCACAATTTGGAAAAATTGCGGGGATGGAGGATGAGAATGGAACATTCTTTTTTATTGCAAAATAAAATCCTTGAAAATCAAAATTAGCACCTTATGAATCAGTTATTCTTTCGGTTTGAGAAAGAAGAAATTATTCGTCAATCATGGCGAATAATTTTTTTAGTGCTCCTTTTTAGTTTACCTGTAAGCAGCTTATCACAAAAGTATTATTTCGATACATATGGGGTGGAACAAGGCCTGAATTCTTCAAAAGTGTATTTTATCCTACAGGATCAAAATGATTATTTATGGCTGGGGACAGAAGGTGGGATATCGAAATTTGATGGAACAAGGTTTCATAATTATTCACCGGAAGATGGTCTGGCTGCTGATGGAGTTTATTGCATCTACGAAGAGCCTGGTGGTCATATTTGGTTTGGCCATTTAAATGGAGGACTTTCTTCTTTTAATGGGGAAAAATTTCAGGAAGTGAAGTTTGATAGTATTGAAATAACAGGGGACATTACTTCCATCCAGGCTGCCGGAGATAATTCTATCTGGATCTCTACTTCCGGATCGGGAATATATAAACTTTCAGGAATAGATGTATCTGCAAATGAGATGGTGGTTAAACAATACAAGGGAAGTGAAGGTGTAAGTGACCAGGTATTTGCTACTACCCTTACAGATGGGGGCAATTACTATTGCCTGACTGATGTAGGTGTCAAAATATATAATCCATCTGAAGATCTTTTTGAAAATTTTAATGTTCCAGGCTTAACACAATATTGGATCAAAACCTGCATGTTTGAGGATTCACGTGGAAATATGTATTTCGGGACATACAATGGGGGCTTGTACAAATATATGAAAGATCAGGATACAATGACAATTTACGACAATCTGGATATTGTTAAGAATAATTTTATTACCAGTATTACTGAAGACAGGAAAGGAAATATTTGGGTAGGAACCTTTGGCGGAGGAATTGCAGTGCTGAAGAAAGAAGGAATAAGCAATTATGATGTTACAAATGGTTTAAATGATAATGAGATAAAGTGTATAGTTGAGGATAAAGAAGGCAATATTATAGTTGGAACCCAAACCCAGGGGATAAGTATTTTCAAAGGGAGTCAATTTACTACTTTAGATACGGATGATGGATTGGAGAATGAAGATATTTGGGCCATTCATCAAACACAAGAAGGGGCTTATTGGTTGGGCACCAATGAGGGGATAGCTGTTTATGATCCCTTAAAACCCATGGGTGATAAGATCACAATCTTTAACCGGGAAAACAGTAAAATTCCGGGGAAAATCAGGTTTATTAAGGAAGATAAAAGAAATAATTTATGGATTGGAACAGACGGAGGTGGAGTTATTAAATACGATATCAAAGAGAGAAGATTTATTAATGATACCTACTTAAACCGGAATCTTTATAGAGATAAAATTGTAAAAGCCCTGGAGATTGATAGAAATAATAATATTTGGATTGGAACAAATGCTTTTCTTGCTTTTTGGGATCCGGTGAAAAATGAAGGAGCCTGGTTTACTCAATCCAATGGCCTGGCGGGAAATGGGATAACATCTTTGTTTGTAGATAAAGCAGGAAACTTGTGGATAGGTTCTGACAGAAGAAAAGGCTTAACATATTACGATATTCAAAAAGATGAATTTACAATTATTAATCTTGGGATCAAAATTGCCCCCACTTCAATAACAGAGGATAATAATGGCAAAATATGGCTTGGAACAACAAGTGGAGTATATGCATGGGATGGAGATACAATAGCTCATCACCTGACAGAAAAATCAGGTTTACTTACAAATATTATTAATCTGATTATAGTGGATGAAAACAATGATGTCTACATCGGGACCAATAAAGGGTTAAACAGATACTGTCAGAAAGATAGTATAATATACACATATGGAAGAAAAAATGGTTTTACCGGTATAGAATCACGGGATAATGCAGTATTTAAGGATTTAGCAGGTCATATTTGGTTTGGTACCGCCAATGGAGTAAATAAATTAAACCCTTCAAAATTAAGGACCCAGATAGTTGAACCTCTTACTCATATAGCTTCTATGCGTGTTAATTTTCAAAACAGGGAAATGGTTCCCGGGTTAAAACTAACACATAAGGAAAAATCAATAATTTTTGACTATTACAGCATTTGCTTAACAAATCCGGAAGCAGTTGAATACCAAATTAAGCTGGAGGGTGCAGACGAAGATTGGCAGCCTGTTACTATTCAAACAGAAGCAATATATTCATCTCTGGCACCTGGCAAATATAAATTCAAAGTTATAGCAAAAAATAGCTTTGGAACCTGGAATGAAGAGCCAGTAAGTTATGAATTCACAATAATGCCTCCATTTTATCAAAGATGGTGGTTTATATTTTCTGGTAGTATTGTTCTGGTGTTGATCATATTTGGGTATATAAAAGTCAGGGAGCAAGCCTTGAGGAAAGAAAATCGAATACTGGAAGAAAAAGTGGCTTTGCGAACTGAGCAGGTGGTACAAAAAAGTGAGGAGATAGAACAAAAAAATAAGGATATTACAGACAGTATACGGTATGCGAAGAGAATACAAAATGCAATTCTTCCCCCTGAAGACTCACTTAAAAACTCATTTATATTATTCAAACCTAAAGATATTGTTAGTGGTGATTTCTATTGGCTGACGATGGATGGTTCGAAACAATTTGTTGCTGCTGTAGATTGTACCGGGCACGGTGTTCCCGGGGCTTTTATGTCGATTATAGGTTATAATTCATTGAATAAAATTGTTAAAGAATA
>JAYEGO010000381.1:0-2715 GCA_034659155.1 Bacteroidota bacterium
GCATTTTCAAACAATGGCTGTAAGATCATAGAAGGCACCTTCTGGTCTAAACATGAATTATCTATAAATTCCTCATAATTGATTCTTTCACCAAACCTTGTTTTTTCTATTTCAAGATATCTTCTAATGTTATCAATCTCTCTTTTTAGTTCTTTAAAATTCTCCTGATCAGACTCCAGGGAATATCTCAAGTAAGCAGAAAGCTTAACGATCATATTTCGTGCTTTTTCAGGATCTGACAGTGTTAGAGAGTTAATAGAATTTAAACTGTTAAACAGGAAATGTGGATTCAACTGGTACTTCAACATCATCAATTCCGATTCCCTGGCCTGGGCTTTCAGGCTCACCTCATTTATCTTCCTGTCCTCCAGGCTTGTATAAAATATAATTAAATAATAAGCCAGAGATAGAATCATAAATATCAGAGCTCCGGCGAGTAATCTAACAGGCATTATCAATTCGTTAAATTCGATTAATTGTTCATGCTCATTCAATACCAATCTTAATAAAGAAGATCCTAATAACTGCCAGAGCACAAGAGTGCCAGCACCAAGCCCAATGAAATTCAACATTTTAGAGTAAGATTTCGATTCAGACATGTAAATAAACCTGATCGGATACCATAAGCCAAGACCCAGAAAACCATAAAAAACAAGGTATATCGAAGCATCCCATATCGCATTTCTAAAAGGGAATTCATAGAAATAATATAGAACCAGAATCTGGGCCATTATAAAAACGACCCAGGTAACTATGTAAAAAATAATGCTTTTGGGGGTTCTGAAAACAGGATGAACCATTATAATATCTTAATTGTCAAAAATTCAGGTTTAATATAAAAGTTAAGTATTTAGAATTTAATCTGTATACTATTCCAATTTGTAAATTAGAATCTTCGAAATTCATCATTCGTTAATCCCTGCCTGTCGGCAGTCAGGCTTGTTCAATATTTATCTGAACTGCCCTTTAAAAGCCCTGGCAAGTGAGATATATTATTTAAAGATAAGTAAGCTCACCTCCCCCAAAAACAGCTATTCCTTTTATCACTAACTTTTTTGAAGGATCCTGAATAATATGAGGATTTCCTGCCCGCTTATCACTGAATCCTCCAAAAACTGCTGTTACCTCCAGTTGAATATCCCAGTCCCGTGGAACAATGAGCTTTACCCCACCAAATATGAATACGGTATCGATTACATTGATTCCATTTGCCAGTTGAGCCTGGGTAAAATCTATTGTAGAACCTCCAAAAACTGCTGTTATTTTCCCCCCTTTAAAATTCTTGGAGGTAATAAGTTTATTTCCTCCTCCAAAAATGGCCATATCATCCACTGAATCTTCATCCGTAATCACATTATGACTTGAAAATGGTTGTCTGCTCCCTCTTATAATAAACATTAAACCTACAAGGATAATCATAGATGGCCAGAACAACTTGTGCAGATAGTAAGCATTATCGACCATTTCTATTGCCATAAAAAAACCTCCTATCATAATCATAACCAATCCTGGTCCTTTATTTTCTTTGCTTACAAGCAAAATAACACCAATTGTAAGGACGATTGTTTGCCAGCTAAATAACCAGTTTCTTATTTCAAAAGGTATCCAATGCATATTTCCGGCAATCATTACCAGGCCGATAACAATCAGTAATAAACCAAGAAGTGCTCTGCTGTTTCTTTTGTGTGCTTCCATAATTTTTCAATTTTTCAATTAATACAATTAGTTTTCCGTATAGTAATTTAATAATTCAACTCAAACATAATAGAGTTTATGGGTATTCAAAATAAAAAATCGGTGAATGGAGGATATTTATCGGTGAATACCTGGCCATTTGCTTTTCTCGCAAAATTATATTATCTTTGGAACCCTTTCAATAAATCCTTGCATTTACTTCTCTAGCTTAAATTATAATTTTGTCAGGCATACTATGTTCAGAAATGAAGGTAAATATAAATTATCAGACTCTTCCAATAAAATCATATATGATATTCTTGAAGAAAATAAGGACATTGGAGATATTCTTAAAAATTCGGGAAACGAGGAAGAACTGTTGAATAAAATTAAAGACCTTGCCCAATCTATTTTGGCTGAGAACCAGAATGCAGAAAAATTTTACGCCAGCACTCAATTGGAGAGAGAATATTTTGAAAAGTTAAGATGGAAGGACTTTGCAGCTATCAGGCTCCTTGACTATATAAAATATTCAGGAGAAAGCTATTCCGATCCAAATCAGAATGATGAGCTTGTCATCAACCATCCCATCAGGCTTTTGTGGACTGCTGTCAGAACAGGCTACAGTGCCGCTTCTGAAGATCTTTTCCTGGACATGTTTCACCTTTTCAGACAGCTAAAAGGAAAGGACCGAAGAAAGAAACCTGGTTTTGAAAAAGCAATGGAATGGCTAAAACGGTACAAATCAGGATTGGATTCCGAACTTGTTAAAACCAGAAATAAAAACAAAGACAAGATCTTAAATATCCTTATCAGAAAAATTGAGGAAGGTGAAATAAAAAGTTCTAAATTTAAATTTTCGGAAGACCTGAGTCATAATGAGAAACTTGAGAAAGCAAGGAAATGGTGGAATGATTACACCTTTCATCTCAAGATGGCTATTAAATCTTCCAGGGATTTGAAAGAAATGCTTGGGGAATCTCTTAGTGATAAAGATCTTCAGCCTATTAGAAATGCTGAGAAGGCCGGTATCCCCATCTT
>JAYEGO010000382.1:0-2710 GCA_034659155.1 Bacteroidota bacterium
TGAATAAAAATTCAAAAAACCGATACTTATATAAGTCTTAAAAATATGATTTGGCATATATCTCAATTGTTTACCTAAATGATTATCATCTATTGATTTTTCAACAGTAGAAACAGTATAGGAATAATCGAAGCCAAGTTCAATATTAAAGCTTTTCCTATGAAATACATGCTTTAGAGATGATTCAATCCCTCTTGACCAAACTTCTTTGTAGTTTATTGGTCTCCAATAGGAATTATCAGGAATCCATTGGATCCAATTATCAACTACAGCAGTGAATAAGTGCAGATCCATTTCAACAAAATTTGCCAAATGGCCTTTTTCTCCGAAACAAAGTCCAGTCCCAAGATCCGCACTCCAGCCCTTCTCCGGCAAAAGATCAGGATTACCCCCTGGTTGCCAATATTTATCATTCAAACCTGGTAATCGATATTTGGATGAAACATACCCCCGAATCCAGGCGTGTTCCTGAAAAAATCTATACTTAGCAGAAAAGGAATAAAGTGGTGGTGGCTTTTCAAATGAGCTGAAATGAAAACGAATTGCTGTTGCAACATCAAGACTACCCCTTTTGTAATTCAGAGTACTAATAATATTCCCCCTATTTTCATGAATGGCCTGTCCATAAGAAGAAACATTAGCAATAAGTGAAGTCCAATTTCCACCAAATTCAGCATTCCAATCTGCAGAAAAAAAGAAGTGGTAATTTGCATCTATAGAAAACTGATTGGTCTGAATTTCAGAGTCGATCAAATAATCTCCATTTGCATCTAGTTCCTTATCCATGTATCTCAAATAATCTGACAAATAGACTGATCGAATTTCGAAGCTGGATCTTTGGTATAGCTTTTTCCACTTCAGGAAAAACTTAAAACTACTATCCGTTTGTTCTTGTAAGCTCTCCTTATAAGATCCTAAAACAGACGGAATATTTTTGCTTTTTACCTGGTACCAATTTCCAAGCTCAAGATAATTGCTTTTAGGAAACTTAAAATGCAATTCCTGCAGAAAACCTATGTTCCTTGTTTGGTTATTTTGCAAAGTCAATTCAGGGGAGCCTGATTTTTCTATATCTGTATAAGGAAAATCATTATCTGAATTCTGAAGAAAGGAGCTGATAGAATAGTGAACACACCTTCCCCCAACAGATATATTCAATCCGAAATTCCTATTACCAAAACTCCCAAAATCCAAATTACTCCTTATCGAAATCTCATTTTTCCAACTTACATTATTCCTTAAATTAATCGCCCCTCCAAACGCACCATTTCCATATACACTGCCTGAACCACCGTAGATAATTGAAACATCATTAAAAAATGAGACCGGGATAAGGGAAAGATCTGCTACACCAGTTGTAAGAGAGTTCAGTGGAAAGCCATTCCAGTTTATCTGTGTATGTGAAGAGCCTGTGCCTCTCATTGAAATGGTGTTAAGAGCACCGGGGGTTCCGTATCCCAGGATGTTGATTGCCTTTGTTCTAAAGAGAAGCTCCCCAAGGTTAGATGACAAATTTTGCTTCAGGAAACTTGTATCAATGTAAGAAATTCGGAATTCTTCAGAGTGATATGTATTACGGGTTTGTTTTATTTCTACTTCTTTAATGAATAAAGAATCTGGAGGCATGGCAAAAAGTAAAGCACCAAGTGAGAACAAAAAAATTGTTCCGAAATATTTTATGGATATTTGTTTCAAAAGACTCATGCTTAGCCCGAACATATTAATGTCATGGCAGGTCTTCTGACTTTCCCGGTTAGAATCACCTTCCCAATATGAATTCCGAACTTACCGGAATTGAATATTAGTGGTTGATAAGATCCTAACCATTTTACAGGATCACAGCAGCGGGTACTGTTCAGGATTATTCAATAAATGAATCACCTGATTCCCTTTTCATCAATCGCAAAGATTTATACGATCAAAACCACGACTAAACAAAAGTAATGATATATTTCAATCATTACATAAGAGAACCAGATTTTTATTAGTTTTAATGAGAAAAAAAAGTAGATGAATCAGGAAGAAGCTCTAACCCGAATCCATAGATTACGCAAGGAATTAAATAAGCATAACTATTCCTATTATGTACTGTCTCAGCCTACCATAAGCGATTATGAATATGACCTTTTAATGCTTGAATTAACAGGGCTTGAAAATAAGTATCCTGATTTTTTTGACTCAAATTCTCCTTCCCAAAGAGTAGGAAGTGACATCAGTGAGGAGTTCGTGCAGGTTGAACATCAAAGTCCAATGCTCTCTTTAGGGAATACATATTCCCTGGAGGAATTACAGGATTTTGACAAGAGAATAAAAAAGATCATCAGTGAAGAATTTGAATATGTTTGTGAATTAAAATATGACGGAACTGCTATTAGCTTAACATACCTTAATGGAAAGCTTGAAAGGGCTGTCACTCGCGGAGACGGAACCCGGGGAGACGATGTTACAAGAAATGTAAGGACAATAAAGAGCATTCCTCTGGTTCTCAGCGGCAAAAACTTTCCTGATAAATTTGAAATCAGGGGAGAAATCATTTTCCCTAAGAAAGACTTTGACAAACTTAATTCAGAAAGGGAAGACAGGGGGGAAATGCCCTTTGCTAATCCAAGGAATGCATCTTCCGGTACGTTGAAGATGAAAAATTCTTCTGAAGTAGCAAAAAGACCCCTTGACTGTCAGTTTTACTTTATACTTGGAAATAATCTACCAT
>JAYEGO010000383.1:0-2706 GCA_034659155.1 Bacteroidota bacterium
GAGTTGAATGTGTTACATCTGAACCCAATCGTAACTTAAATCTTTTAACATGGAGGCTGGAAAAGGAGGAGGGTGAATTTACAATGGAGGTAAATACAGGATTACTTTCAGATTCACTCCCTGCAAATGGGAATAACTGGATAGGATTCAGGCTGGGTACCAAAGGGCAATTTAATGACTACCGTGATGATGCGATATACGGAAAGGGCTTAAATATTGGTATCACAACAGGAGGTGATCTTTTTATTGGAGAACCGGCAGTTAAAGAAAACGGAAATGCTAAATCGCTAATCCCCTATCTTAAAGATGAGATCAAGCTAATAGTAAATGTTAATCTTGTGGAAGGCAAATACAGCTTGAAGCTGGAAGCCATAGATCCTGAAACAGGCAAGATACTAGCTGAAATTGAAGAAACTGACCTTCCTGAACAAAATCTTTACGGTAGCGTAGCACTTGTTAGCCATATTACCGAAATGGGGCGAAACAACAATATTCCCAGCTGCTGGTTTAATGACTGGAAAGCCTCAGGAACTAAGCTGAAAAACTATCCTGATCAATCATTCGGACCCGTTTTATTCTCTCAATATACACTGAGCAGGGGTGTTTTAAAGATGACAGCCCAGGTGCCGCCCATTGGGAATAATGATGACAAAGAAGTTAAGTTGCAGATTTTTAAGGAAGATAACTGGGAAATTATTGGCTCATCCAGTGTACACCCAATGTCCCGCACAGCAAATTTCAGAGTTGAAGACTGGGATATTACAAAAGACTTTCCCTATAAATTAATGTTCGAACTAAAAACAGGCAGGCAGCAATTTATCCTTTTTGAGTATAATGGGACAATTCGCAAGGAGCCTATTGACAAAGAAGAAATTGTGGTGGCTGGTTTTACGGGAAATAGCGATCTTGGATTTCCAAATAATGACCTTACAGAGGCAATTAAATTCCATGATCCTGATCTTCTCTTTTTCTCGGGGGACCAAATCTATGAGGGAGTTGGAGGATACGGTGTACAAAGAGCACCAATTGATAAAGCTGCTCTGGATTATTTACGAAAATGGTATCTTTATGGATGGGAATATGGAGATCTTCTTAAAGACCGGCCTTCGGTTAGTATTCCTGATGATCATGATGTTTATCACGGAAATATTTGGGGCGCAGGAGGAATCGCCACACCACCCGGATTAGCAGGCTATAATGCACAGGATGCAGGTGGATATAAGATGCCGGCAGAATGGGTGAAAATGGTGGAACGAACCCAAACAAGTCACTTGCCTGATCCTTACGATCCTACTCCCATAGCCCAGGGAATTGGAGTTTATTACACTGAAATGAACTATGGAGGAATAAGCTTTGCTATTATTGAAGACCGGAAGTTTAAATCAGCTCCAAAGCCTATGTTACCTGATGCAGAAATAAGCAATGGCTGGCCTCAAAACAGGAATTGGGATGCTACTGAAAAAGCAGATCTCCCTGAGGCAATACTACTGGGAAAACGTCAGCTTAATTTTCTTGAAGCATGGGCTGCTGACTGGTCAAACAAAACATGGATGAAAGTGGTTCTTTCACAAACTATTTTTGCCAATGTTGCTACCCTGCCAAAGTCTGAATACCATGATGCAGTAGTTCCAGGGCTCCGGATTCTGGAGAAAGGCGAATACGCCCCTGATGACAGGCCTGTTAGCGATTTTGATTCAGATGGATGGCCCCAGTCTAAACGTGACATGGCCATTAAAACAATGAGAAAAGCATTTGCTTTTCACCTTGCCGGCGACCAGCACCTGGGAAGTACCATCCAATATGGTGTCGATGAGTGGCAAGACGCCGGATATGCCTTTTGCGTACCTGCAATATCTAATATCTGGCCCAGAAGATGGTATCCATCTACTCCTGGAGAAAACAGAAAGGAAAATTCGCCTAAATATACCGGAGATTTTACAGATGGATTTGGAAATATGATTACAGTTTCGGCTGTTTCTAATCCGGTGTTTACAGGCAAGAAGCCTTCGAATTTATACGATAGGGCAACTGGTTACGGAATTGTGAGGTTTAATAAAAACTCCCGTGATATCACAATTGAATGCTGGCCCCGTTTTATTGACCCCTCTGATGCGAATGCAGCACAATACTACGATTGGCCGATTACTATTAACCAAATGGACAATTATAAGCCTGAAGCAGCAGGATGGCTACCTTCAATAAAGGTTTCAGGAATGGAAAACCCGGTAATTAAGGTCTACATTGAGGGGAAGAATGAGCTGGTTTATGCCATTCGAATTAATGGAAATACTTTCACCCCTCCGGTTTACGAAAAAGGAAGCTATCGTATAGAGATAGGAGATAAAGGCAATTTTAAAATTCATAAGGGTATAAAACCTCAAAAGGATAAAGATCTTACAAACCTGGAAGTTAAATTTTAATGTAAAATAGTATTGCTTTTTGGGTATCTCGCTAAAAGTAAGCCCTGTTTCATGCGGTCCGGGAAGCATTATCCCCCTATTAAACCAGACACTGCGGACCTGTTTGACAGTTTGTTTAGTACCAGGGGCGATGCCCCCGAGTGTTCGATAGAAGTTTGTTAGACCGGTTACTAAACCAATTACATAGTTTCTGAATCATAACTCAATAAATAAAGTATTTCAGCCCTTCAGGCTGATGTGTAGTGTGATATGCCATATCTTGGGGTTTCCAGCCTGCAAGCAGGCA
>JAYEGO010000384.1:0-10851 GCA_034659155.1 Bacteroidota bacterium
TTTCATTTACCATATTCTCAAGCTGTTCAAAACCGGGGAAATAAGTGTTTATCTCAATCTTATAAGTATTACAGGTTCGATCAATTAATTCATACAGCTCCGGAAACATTCGGCCAGTGTCAAGAGTGAAAATTTTTACTCCGGCATCAATTCCGGTAATCATATGTGTTAATACCTGGTCTTCAGCCCCAAGGCTTGTTGAAAACGCAATCTTTCCTTTAAATTCTGTTAAGAAATATTTCAACACCTCCTCTACCGGTGTCTGTGAAAACCTTTTATTGAGTTTAGCTATACGCTCTGTCATAATGTGCCAATTTGCTGGCGCCAAATTTAATGATAATAAATAAGAAAGAGTGTCTGTTGTCAGCAATCAAAATTCCTGGTGTTTCTTCCTGGAGTCTTGGAACCTTGGGGCCTTAGTGGCTATCTTTTTCTTGCCACAACCAGCCTGTCGGCCAACAGGAGTTCGGAGTAAAGTACCTGAACAGGGAAACTTGACACTAGCCTTCCTTGATAAAAATAAACTCTTTATCCAGCAAGGAAGAATAATATTCACCCCTTTCGAGGATATCATCATCTCCCTCCTCATAATGCCAATTGATTGTCAGATGTTCCCCTGGCTGAATTTTTTTTGTCAGAGTTTGTAGAATACTGAGGATAAACTTTGCAGAGCCGCTATTAAAATATTCAAGTTCAATTTCAATTGTAGTATGGTCTTTATTATGCAGACGGCAGTACTCATCTACCCAGTTAACCACCGGTTTAAAAAATTTTTCCGGATCTTCATGAATTGACCGCCCTCCTATCCTTAGAACGCCTCCTTCATCCAGATCAATAACCGGTGTTTTTTGTGAGCCTTGTATAAAGTACTTTTGCATACTGTAAGTTGACTTGATTGTAAATATATAAAATTGATTTCAAACTATAAGAATTTTTTCAGGATTGTCATTAAAATTTGAGTGAATAACAATCCTAAAATGAACTGACTAAAATTTCCAACGCGCGTCAGGAGCAACAGTATGATCTGTAAATTCCCCTTTCAAAAATTTATAATATCCATTGATGGCAATCATTGCTGCATTGTCTGTAGTTAGCCTAAATTCAGGAAGATGAACCTTCCATCCATAGCTGTCTGATCCACTTAACAATGCATTTCTTAAACCTGAATTTGCCGAGACACCCCCTGCTATTCCAATTTCCTTAATGCCGGTCTTTTCTGAAGCCAGGATAAGTTTGTGCATAAGAATATCTATAATTGTTTTTTGAAGCGAAGCCGCAATATTATTCTTGTTTTCCTGAATAAAATCAGGGTTCTTTTTCAACTCATCTCTTAAAAAATAGAGGAATGATGTTTTTAAGCCACTAAAACTATAATCAAAATTTGGGATTCTTGGCTTTGAAAACTGAAAGGCATTCTGATCTCCATCCGCTGCCAATTTATCAATCAATGGACCACCTGGATAAGGCAAACCAATAATTTTGGCACATTTATCAAAAGCCTCACCTGCAGCATCATCAATTGTCTGTCCTATGATTTCCATTTTCATATAATCTTGCATAACTACAAGTTGAGTATGCCCACCTGAAACAAGCATGCATAAAAACGGAAACTTTGGGATTTTGGTCTCCTTATCCTTTTCATAAATAAAATGTGCCAATATATGAGCCTGTAGATGATTTACTTCAATTAAAGGAACATTCCTGGCCAGGGCGAGACCCTTTGCAAAAGAGGTGCCAACAAGTAAAGACCCTAACAATCCAGGCCCTCTTGTAAATGCAACACCACTAAGACTTTCAATTGAAATGCCTGCTGTTTTTAAAGCATCATCTACAACAGGGATAATGTTTTGCTGATGTGCCCGTGAAGCAAGTTCAGGAACTACCCCACCATACTTTTTATGAACATCTTGAGTAGCCATCACGTTTGATAATACATACCCATCCCTGACAATTGCAGCTGAAGTATCATCGCAGGAAGATTCAATGCCCAAAATTATAATGTCCTTTAAATCCTTATTCGTCAATTTTTAAGCTTTTTTTATTTTTTTTGCGTTAATTTTATGATCTTAAACCTGTTTCTCTTTTTGGAACAGATTTTGCTTTATAACAATTTCCTGATTATCTGCAGTTTAAATTATAATTTCCCAGCAAGAAAAACTCAAAATTATTAAAAAATTATTCAAAATAGGAGGAATTGTTTTATTGGTTCTTATTTCAGTATCAATAATAGGTGTTTTTTCGCTGAAAAACCCGGATGTTCAATCATGGCTGGTAAATAAAATAATGGATTCAGCCTCTGAATCCTTAAGTGCAGAATTTTCTGTTGGATCAGTCGAAATTAAGTTTCTGAACAGAATTCAAATGACAAATGTATATGTAGAAGATCAGCATGGAGACACCTTGTTGTTTGTACCTCTGCTCCAGGCAAGAATCAGAAAATTCAGCAAAAGAAAAAGAATTCTAGAAATTGGGAAACTTGCCCTGAACCAACCAGAATTTTGTCTTAAAAAAGATTCAACGAATATCATAAATCTTAAATTCATTACCCAAACTCTTAAGGAAGCAAAAGACACAAGCAAAACTACCCCATTTCGGGTGGTGATTCATAATATTGAGTACAACAATGGGAAATTTTCCCTTGAAAACTATAGAAAAAAAGACATTTCAAACAGAATAAACTTTTCAGATCTTCATCTCAACAAACTAAACATTTCTGCAAAAAGTTTAAAAACCATTGATAATGGGGTTGTTTTCAAGGTAAATAAAATGAGTTTTGTTGAAGAAACTGGTTTTTTAATGGAAGATTTCGAATCGGAAATAACAATCACAAATAATCAATTGCATTTCCTGAATAACAAGATTAATACCAGTCGTTCCAGTTTAAATGCTGAAATAATTGGCTTCGACTTCAATCATTATAAAAACTTTAAAAAATTTGCAGAAAAGGTAAAATTGAACATTCAAATTGAAAACTCTGATGTTCATTCAGTTGATCTGGCCTATTTTGTTCCTGAATTTCCCCGAATGGACCAGCAGGTTAAGCTTTCAGGTTCTGTGAGCGGCAAATTATCGAATTTTCATGGTCGTAATATCCTGATGAAATTCGGAACAAAAAGTAATCTTTCCGGAAAATTTGACATTTCCGGACTTCCGCTTACAGAAAATGCTTTCTGGTACATCAATCTAAGCGAATTAAACCTGGACAAGGATGATTTTGAGATTCTTACCAATGGGGAATTTATAAAGAATCCTGAAATAATTAAAAATATTGAGAAATTAGGAAACATCAATTTTAAAGGTGTATTTACAGGTTTTACAGATGATTTTGTAAGCTATGGGAAATTTGTCACAGACCTTGGCATTGCCAATACAGATATTTCCATAATCCCTGATAGTACACAATCGTTCCTTTTTGAAGGAAAATTGAGTACCATTAACTTCGATATTGGGAAATTCACAGGACTTGAAGACTTTCTGGGAAGTATGAATATAAGTGTTGGTGTTCTGGGCTCTTTTTCTCCGGATAAGCTATTCAATATTAAGCTTGAAGGAAATATTCAGCATATTTTCCTCAATAATTATGATTACCATAATATTGAACTATCAGGCGTGTATTCAGACAAATCTTTCGATGGCGATATTTCTATTGATGATCCTAATATAAAGTTAGATTTCTTAGGTCTTTTAGATTTCTCAAATGAAATACCTGAATTTGATTTTAGTTTAAATATTCCGAGGGCAAATTTATATGCTCTTAACTTCACTCCCGCCGACACTACAGCTGACCTTTCATTGCTAATGACAGCAAACTTCATAGGTAGCACAGCTGATGATTTCAATGGGTATATCAAACTCCTTAATACAAGGTACAGGTCTAAAGGAAAAGATATTGAAGCTTATGATTTTAGCCTGGAGGCACATAACAGTCCCGATTCAAGTTGGATTTTATTACAAACTGATTACTTTGATGCTCAAATTCATGGAGATTATGAATTCAATATGTTCCTACCCTCCTTCCAATACCTCCAGGCCATTTTTCTTCCATCAACTTCAAAGAATTTCCCCGATACAACAGGAATTTACCAGAATAACTTCTCCTTCGATATTTATTTCAAAAACACAGAAAAAATCAGTGACTTCTTCTTTCCTCAGTTTCAAATTGCTCAGGATGCCACAATTCATGGTTGGTTTCAACCTGCCTTGAAACAGGTTTTAATGGAAGGTTCCTCTGAATACTTTATTTACAAAGAAAATGTGTTCTACAGCCCTGAATTTATTCTGGCATCAGAGAAATTGGATGAAATCAATTTTGTATTTCATACCAAAGATCTTTCTCTAAATGAAAATAGTGTCATTCTTACTGACTTTTCGGTCTCTACGGATCTCCGAAAAGATTCCTTGCTATTTCAAAGCTCATGGTCAAGTGATGACTCCATTCAATATAAAGGCAATATTGAAGTTCTGTCACTTTTTTCATTAAACAATGATAAGGGCACAATACAATCTGATATTCATATTTATC
The DNA here is from genome assembly GCA_034659155.1 of Bacteroidota bacterium. Lineage (GTDB taxonomy): Bacteria > Bacteroidota > Bacteroidia > Bacteroidales > VadinHA17 > JAYEGO01. Next base: position 4,523 of record JAYEGO010000384.1, read on the forward strand.
CAAGCCAGATTATTCACAAAAATGATAAGTGGGATCTTTTAGAATCATTCATAAAGATTGACACAAACTCTTTTTCCTTTCATAATCTTGCCCTCACCAATCAAAATAAAATTCTTTCTATTAATGGAGTTATAAGTGAAAATCCTGAGGATAGTCTTAATATAATAGCAAAAGGATTGGATTTAATAGGAGTACACCTGATGGACCATAAGATCAAGTTCAGTGGAATTGTGAATGGAGAAGCCAGGATATCAGAAGTATATAATAATCCCAAGCTTCTTTCAGAAGTATTTTTTAATAATTTAATTATTAATGAAGTGCCGCTGGGAGATGGGTCTTTCACAAGTGAATGGAATTCCGGGGCCAATTCAATGCATATTGAAGCTACAACATCTAAAGGAAATAATTCTCCAATTGCAATTTCAGGGGACTTTTTTACCGAAAAGAAATCATCTGATCTAAAAATAAAAGTGGATTCCCTGAGTCTTGATATTTTTGAACCTTTTACACAAGTCTTCTCAAGTGACCTTGCAGGAGACATCTCAGGAGCAATATTCCTGAATGGTTTAATGAAACAACCAAATCTAAACGGGAATCTGGATTTTCATAATGCCGGTATAAAAATCGATTTTATTAATACCCGTTACAACTTCAATGACAAGCTAGTCCTTAAAGACAATGATTTCCTGGTTCAGAATATTCAGATATCTGATAGTGCTGGTAATATTGCTCTCGCCAATGGCCTGGTATCCACCAGGGATTTTAAAAATATTTACATGGACCTTGACTTTAAAGCCAGCAATCTTTTAATGCTGAATCTCAAGGAATGGCAAAATGATATATTCTACGGTAATATTAATGGGTCTGGAAGTATTGGACTGGTTGGGCCTACCAGGAACTTAAAAATTGAGATAGCCGCAAGAACTGTTGGAGATTCTCGATTCTACTTGCCTCTGGATAAAAACTATTCTAAACAAGAATCCAATTACATCAATTTTGTTAGTAAGGTAAAGGAGCCTGAAAAAGTTTTAAGAATTCAGCCTATAAAGAAGGTAATTAGAAAACATGGAAATTTGGAAGTGAAAATTAATCTTGAAACTACTCCTGAACTCGAATCCACCCTGTTTTTTGATCCCACTGCGGGGGGGTCCCTTACTGCCCGGGGATTAGGTATCTTAAGTATCATTACCGGAACTTCTGATGATTTCAAAATTTTTGGCGACTATACCATAGACCAGGGAACTTACAACTTTAAATTGAGTCATGTAATAAATAAAAAATTCGAAGTTAAAACCGGCAGTAAAATCACGTTTACAGGCAATGCAGAAGATGCAACACTGGATATAGTAGGTATATATAAAATCAGGACTTCTCTATATAATTTGTTTTATGATGAAGCGTATCGCAGAAGGATTCCGGTAAATTGCGAGATCTATTTATCGGGTAAACTTGATTCTCCTGAAATCAGGTTTAACATTGATCTTCCAACCGCGGATGAGGATACAAAGTCGAGACTTGAAAATACTATCAATACTGAAGAAGATCTCAGTAAACAGTTCCTTTCACTACTAATTATCAATAGTTTTCTTCCTGATCCAAACTATGCCCCGGCAGGAGCATCACCAATACAAGCAAATGCTGTTGAGGTCACAACAGCAGAGCTCCTGTCCAATCAGTTAAGTAACTGGGTATCTCAAATCAGCAATGATTTTGATATCGGGTTTCACTACAGACCGGGAGATGAGGTTACAAGTCAGGAAATTGAAGTCGCTATTGCAACCCAGATCCTCAATGACAGGGTGTTGATCAATAGCAATATTGATGTTGGCGGAAATCAATACAGCAACACCAACAATACCAACGAGATTGTAGGTTATGTATCTGTGGAAGTAAAAATTGACAAAAGTGGTAAAGTTAGAGTCAAAGCCTTTACCAGACCAAACGACAAAATGATATACGAGGAATCTATCAACTATGAAACAGGTGTGGGAATCTTTTTTCGGGAAGAGTTTAATTCTTTTGGGAAATTGATGAAAGGATATTGGAATAAACTCTTTCATAAAAAGAAAAAAGATCCTGTTCAAGACCAGGTTTCTACAAAATAGTTCCTTCCAGTTCTAAAAGCTCCTTAACCCAGTTAATAAATCATTGTTGTCTGACCTTTCTCTGTAAATAACATTGAACATATATCATATTATTTCAGGAAATTTATTTTCTTTGCAACATCTGAAAATTTTGAAATAAAGTACAAGAAATATTTCTAATTAATTAACTAAAAAACTGGCACTATGTTTATTGCAATGATAGTTGTCTTTGTCCTCGGGTATACTGCAATTGCCCTGGAACACCCTTTAAAGATTGACAAAGCAGCTTCAGCCTTGCTAATCGGAGTATTAACCTGGGTATTATATATTTTCGGAGTGGATCAAATTTTACCTGAAAACGAAGGCTTCTGGGAATTTTTACATGAACAGGGATTCATGGCAGCACTCACTGCCTCTGAGTACCTCGTATATATTGAACACGAAGGTTTTTTAAGCATAATAAGGAGTTCGGAACTAAGTGAATTCTTTGCTTCCAATCACCTTTATGCAAAGGTCGGATTATTGAGTGCATACCAGGATTACGTATCCCATCATGAGCTTCTGCATCACCTTGCAGAGATTTCAGAAATCTTATTCTTCCTCCTGGGTGCCATGACCATAGTTGAAATGATAGACCAGAACCAAGGGTTTAAGGTTATTACCGATAAGATCACAACCACAAATAAAGTTAAGCTCTTATGGATTCTTAGCATTCTCACATTTTTCATGTCAGCTGCCCTGGATAACCTTACTACCACAATTGTAATGGTAGCCTTATTGCGTAAACTAATTGCAGACCAGAAAACCCGGTGGTTCTATGCTTCCATGATTATTCTGGCAGCCAACTCAGGTGGAGCATGGTCCCCAATAGGCGATGTAACTACAATCATGTTATGGGTAAAGGGCCAGGTAACCACAATCCCAATTATTGTTGATGTTATTTTACCCAGTTTGGTAACAATGATTATTCCTGTTGTCATTTTGTCTTTCACATTGAAGGGTAATGTAGACAGACCAGAAGTAAGGTCTGGCAATGAAGAGTTCACCACCCCTGCCCTACGGATCTTCATGTTGATATTTGGTGTATCTTCTCTCTTATTCGTTCCTGTTTTTAAAACCTTCACCCACTTGCCTCCTTACATGGGTATGTTGTTAGGTTTGGGAGCGATGTGGGCGGTGACAGAAATCATTCACAGGGACAAGATCATTGGTATTAAAAAGCGCCTTACTGTTAGTGGGGTACTTGGAAAAGTTGATGTTCCAACCATATTCTTTTTCCTGGGAATCCTTTCTGCTGTAGCTGCACTCCAATCTGCCGGGCATCTTACCTTAATGGCCAACTGGCTGGATGAGGTTACAAACCAGAATATATATTTAATTGACCTTGGAATTGGTCTTTTATCAGCTATTGTTGATAATGTACCTCTGGTTGCAGGTGCAATGGGTATGTATGATATTGCTGAACCAGGATCAGTTGGGCAAGCTGCTTTTTATATGCAGGATGGTCAATTCTGGCAATTCCTGGCCTATTGTGCCGGTACGGGTGGAAGTATTTTGATTATTGGCTCTGCTGCAGGAGTTGCAGCCATGGGGATGGAAAAAATTGATTTTATCTGGTACCTCAAAAAAATTAGTTTGTTAGCACTGGTAGGATATCTGGCCGGAGCATTAACCTATTACCTGATGTTTTCATAAAACATCAGCATTGATTTTGGAAGCGAGATATAATATTTAAAATTATATCTCGTTTTTTTTTAATAATTTCGCACTTAAATAAAACTATTGATTTCATGACTAGTATTTTCACACTCGCCCAGATTCAACTGGCAGACACCTCAGCACTGGCAACAGACCAGGCAGGAGAATTGACTTTATCATATTGGGAACTTGCCTTTAAAGGTGGATGGGTAATGGTCCCCATAATTATCCTTTCCATCATTGCAGTATTTATTTTTGTTGAAAGATTTTTTGTATTAAGAGCTACCCAACAGAAAGATGCAAATTTGATGAACCGGATTAAAGACAACATCCATGACGGGAAAGTGGAATCTGCATTGGCCCTGTGCCAGGCCCAGGATAGCCCGGAAGCCAGGATGCTGGAAAAAGGAATCCGGATGATAGGAAGACCGATACGGGATGTGAATGCAGCCCTGGAAAATGTCGGGAAACTTGAAGTGTATAAACTCGAAAAAGGTTTACCTACACTGGCAACAGTTGCCGGGGGCGCTCCTATGCTGGGATTCCTTGGAACAGTGATGGGCATGATTATGGCTTTTTATGATATGTCGAATGCAGGAAGTAATATTGATGTATCTGTACTATCAAATGGAATTTATACCGCAATGGTTACCACTGTAGCTGGACTCATTGTTGGTATCATAGCATATTTTGCCTATAACATTCTTGTTGCAAAAGTCGAAAAAGTTGTGTTCATGCTTGAGGCTATGACCTCTGAATTTATTGATCTGCTAAATGAACCGGTAAGTGAATAATGATATTTCTATCATGAATGAAATTAAATAATTAAAAATGGCTATTCAAAGCAGAAATAAGATAAGTGTTTCGTTCAGTATGTCAGGTATGACGGATATTGTATTTCTCTTACTTATCTTCTTTATGATTACATCAACGCTGATACATCCTACAGCATTGAAACTATTATTACCTCAGAGTCAACATCAAACTTCAGCCAAACCTTTTACCACTGTTTCCCTAACCAGAGACTTACAGTATTTTGTTGAGGATCAGCCCGTTCGACTGGAGGACCTGGAAGCTGTCCTGCAAAACAAAATAGGACAAAATCCTGAGACTTACATTGCTTTGCATATGGACAGAACCGTTGCAGTTGAGTATCTTGTTGAGGTAATGAATATTTGCAGAAATAACAATTATAAAATGATCCTGGCTACTAATCCAAATTGAGGTGAAGCCTTTATTTCAACATATCAGGGGATATCTTGGAACAGGGATTTTTCATTTAACCCTGGTCTTGCTTTTAGTTTTATTGGGTTTCAAAACGCCTCTTCCTCTTCCTGCTGAAGAAGGAATCCTGATAAATTTTGGAACTGAAGACCAGGGCTCCGGTCTTATTGAACCTTCTGAAAGTAATTCTTCACTGGAAGAAAGCACTCCCCCCGCTTCTATCCCTGATCCTGCTGAATCTGCACCCTCTAATGAAGAAAATATTCTAACCCAGGACCTGGAAGAAACTGTAGCCTTACCTTCGAGTGAGACCAAAGATAAAGTTGAACCTGATCCTAAGGAAATTGAAGCCGAAAGAAAAAGACAGGCAGAGCTGGAGCGTCAAAGACAGGAGGAACTGGAAAGGAAAAGACAGGAAGAGCTGGAACGAAAACGCATTGAGGAAGAGCAAAAAAGAATCAAGGAAATTGCAGATCGTACAAAAAATGCTTTTACCGGAGGAAAGAATCAAACAGACAACACCAGCCAGGGAGAAGGAATTACTTCCACCGAGGGGAACCAGGGAAAAACAACCGGCTCTGTAAACTCCACAAATTATTCAGGAACAGGAACCGGGGATGAGGGAGTATCATATAGCCTTTCAGGAAGAGTACCCCTGGGCCTTCCTCTTCCCGAATATAATTACCAGGTTGAAGGTATTGTAGTTGTTGAAGTAACCGTTGACAGAAATGGTATTGTAACCAAGGCAACTCCTGGAGTAAAAGGCTCTACAACCCTGGATGAGAACTTGCTAAAAGCAGCTAATGATGCAGCTCTTTCTGCCAGGTTTGACAAAAAACCAGACGCTCCTGCATTCCAAAAAGGAACCATTACTTACCATTTCATGCTCCGCTAAAAATCTGAAGTAGAAAGTCGAATACCCCCAAAAGTTTCAATGAAGATCCCAGTATGGCAATTAAAAGGATATATCTTATAAATGATGGCCCCCAGCTTACTGCAACCCTTCCTGTTTTCCGAGCAAATCTCAATGCAATAGCCTTGTTTCATGCGGTCCGGGAAGCATTATCCCGTTTTTAAACCAGATGCTACGGACCTCTTTGATGGTTTGATTAGTACCAGGGGCGATGCCCCTGGCTATTATATTTCGCACCCTTGGTGCTAAAGATCAAAAATACTATAACAAGCCTGTAGGGCTTGAATATTAATAGCCCCGGGTAAGTCCACTATTTGATGTGGCTGTAATACAGTCATCGCTTAAGTTTATTTACTCTGGTTTTCCTGGAAAATAACAGCTTCAGTGGACGCTACCCGGGGTTAGGCTCG
>JAYEGO010000385.1:0-2697 GCA_034659155.1 Bacteroidota bacterium
TGCCGGTGACGGAGAACTCCGCAAGAAATAGGGTCCTGTGTAATGCATGGGCCGCAGGCCTACTTGGAAGAAGAGAGATTGCATCTTGGGTTTGATGAAGATGCAATACTGCCTGGCCATTCTTATCTGTCAATTATTTCGTTAGAATCAATCGGGATATCTATTTTGCCTATAACCAATTCCCTTACATTTTTCGCAATTATCATGGCCTTTTCAACTATATCATTCGACAGAAAGATAGTCTCATTTGGATACCTGATTTCTATTGCATATCCTTGCAATTCAGAAACTGTATCGTAAAGGTTATTGAAATCAGAATCTTTCTGAGTAACCATATCAAGCAGGTAAATCAAATCATGCGAATATCTAAATGTAGTGGACTGAAAAATCAAGTAAGCTTTTAAATATTTCTCAACTGCTTGTTGGCAGTGAAAAGTGACAGTATCGAGGTACTCGGGAATATGAAGATATGTAATCTTGGCAGTCCCCAAATCATGGTCTCCCTTAACAGGGCCAACGCATATAAATCTGGACCAAAAAATTTCTATTGATTTCTCTGTTGTGTTAGCTGGACTTAGGATCCCGGAGTTTCACAAGTGATAAGTTTAGTAGAATGGGGATACTTCCGCTGGCTATAGACAAAACAACACAGCTATTGAATATTGATTTTTTCAGATGTTCTGTTTCGCGATAACAGCATGTCACACTGTTGTGACATATTCGCAATTATGTAACATTTCATCTTTTTTATTCATTCAGCAAATAGCGCTGTAACTAGCACGTATTCAATAATATATAGAGCATATTCTTAAAAGAGGCAGATATAGGAAAAGTCACAACATAGGTGAAATATCACAGGACCGTGACATTTAGAAATCGCAAATAGACACTACCCCGTTTTTTGAATATGAGGCAAGCACATCTATTCACTAACAGTATGGAAAATCCAACTCAGTTTTTGATTTGGCTAAATTTCGATGTCCAAGTTTAAATTCTAAGGACCTTTAGCAGGAACTTATGATCCCAAGAGGCCGTCAATCGTTTGTTTTTAATGCTTATATTCTTGGATCCTTCTGTTTTCAGCAGATTGAGAGCGATCTTTTCCACCAGGGCGTAGTTACTGGCGGCATGTCCATTTCTTTTCCTTTGAGCATCTTCCCTGAAAGTAACATCCAGTGTCCAATGCAACGAGTTTTCTACTCCCCAGTGCTGGCGGATGAACAGGTTGAAGCTTTTGGCGTCCGCTTCAACACTGCTGATATATAAGCGCTGCTCAGATGTTTGTTTACCATTCATCTCTCTTGTAGCAGTGACACGGGCAATGGTTTTCAGTCCTGCCCATTGTTCTTTCTCATCAAGGAAATCCAGTTTGTTGATCACTTCACACTTTCTTGTTTCTACCCTGCCATGTCCCTTATCCACAGTCTCATCCACAGAATCAGGGCTTTGCCTAACAAAAGTATTCTGGACATCTTCCTTCAGATACCCCTGATTGCCTTTCAAGGCAAGGATATAATCAGCTTCTTTGTTGATGATCGTTTCGGCTATTTTCTTTTGGGTGCCCATGGCATCAATGGTAATGATACAATCCCTGATGTCCAGGATGTCCAATAACTCAGGAATAGCAGTAATCTCATTGGACTTTTCGCTGGTTCTGATCTGGCCTAATACCAGTTGATTGTTATTTGCCCATGCACTCACAATATGGACCGGAGATTTTTCATGAAAACTATCTTTCGATCCTCGCATGGTCTTACCATCAATGGCGATAACCTCGCCTAACATTTTCTTATCAATCAATGATTGTACCCATTGGGCAAACAGTTGTTCAAACTTATTCGGATTGATCCGTGCAAAAACCCTGTTAATCGTATCATGAGAAGGTATCCCGTTGGGCAGTTTTAGAATTGTTGCCAGGAAATCCTTTTTCGCGTTGCCAAATATTTCGATTGAATTCCATGACTCCGCCCCACATATGACCGCAATTACGCTTAGTACTACAATATCTATCAGCAGGTGTTTCTTGTTGCGCTGGATGCGAGGGTCAGGAAGTTGACTGAAATAGTGCTGAAGTGATGTCTTCATTTTGTCGAGATTTCTGTGTCTCAACAAAAATCGCTAGGTTTGAATGTAAAATCCAGTAATTGAGGCGTCTAACAACCAACACCCCGCCTTAACTTACGCACAATTGTTAATAAACAACTCCTTTTCACAAGTTCACGGATCCAAGGGTGTTAACAACCCTAACGAAATTGTTAATCCCAGTCCAGTTTCAAATTATTATATGCGTTGGCCCTGGACTTAAAAGGATTATCCAATCTGACCGTTTCAATTTGCATCCCATCCTGCAATTCTTGCAAGGATATACCACATGGCATAAGCTTTCCGGTTTGCTGTGATATGTTGGCTGTTATGTGCACCGCAGGTCACGGTTCCTCCTGGAGAGGATCTATTCTCATAATACCCATTACCCGCAGAATGACTATCCTGCCAGTCTGAATAGAAATTGCCTCCCGTTGAAGAATCCCCATTATCACCGGCATCTTCCCAGTAATTGCCATCCATATCATGTGTGTCTATACCGTAATAATCCAGGCAGTAGAATTTATTTTCACGGCAATAATCAATGATTAAACCGGCCTGGTTCTTTGGTTTACCATCGCCGACATTACTATCTCTGTTAGCATGACCTGTCAT
>JAYEGO010000386.1:0-10783 GCA_034659155.1 Bacteroidota bacterium
AGCAAGTATTAATTCAGTTAATTCGATCGGGTGAAACCGAAAGTATTTCAAAGAAGATCAGAGATGAAATCGTCCCTGAAATGGTTAAACTGGCACCAAGACTGACAGACAAATTAGATCTTGATAAACTGATACCAGATGATTTCACGGAAGAAAAAAATCCTGACTGGGAAAAGATTTTTAAGGAATCTGAAGGACTTTATGAAAAAATTGAAGAATTCTCAAAACTTCAAATGGAAGGTGCAGATGTATTTATGTCTGCATTTTCTCAGTTGAAGCAATTCTCATTTTTCTCAGAAATAAGTAACTGGTTTCTTCCTTTTATTCCTGACAATCCAATAATCGATGACATCTTTAAGTTTGAAGATGCGGAATTCGACAAACAACTCTTCTTAAGTGGTCTCGAAAAGACAGGATATATGTGCAATTCAGACAAATACTCTTTTTGTCTCAACGTAAAACTAATGCCGGAGGCACAGAAATCAATGCTCCTGAAGATGTTTCAGGCTGAGCTCAATAGCATGGACGAATTAGATAAAGAAAACAAAATAATAGAAAGTGGAAAAACATCTAAAACAGTATATACACAATACATCCACGATTTGTATCGATTTGTTAAGTTGTATCGATTTAAGGATGAATTCTATGATATTTTTAAAACTGAATTAGATTTTCATAACACTCATTTATTTAAGAATTTGGTTAAAGATGATATGCTCTTAGGAAATATAGCGGAATACTATTTTCAAAATGAACATTTTTCCCGGGCAATAGACATATATCTGCTTTTAGAAGATTATAATGAAAGGCCTGAAATAATTGAAAAAATTGCTTATTCCTATCAAATAGTCGGTGATTTTAGTTCAGCACTGAAGTATTATAGTCAGGCTGAGATATTCAATTCAAATAAAGAATGGTTATTAAAGAAAATTGGATTATGCTACAGGAATCTTCAAATGTCTGAGAAGGCTCTTAAATATTATCAACGTGCAGAGAATATTGATCCTGAGAATCTGTTTACACAGGCTTCCATCGGACATTGCTATCTTGATCTGAAAGACTATGAAAAGGCTTTGAAATATTATTTTAAAGTAGAATACCTGGATCCGAAAAATAAAAAGGTATGGAGGCCGCTGGCCTGGTGTTGCTTTGTTCAGGGGAAATTTGATCATGCCGATAAATATTATAAGCTCATCACAGAAGGATCACCAAATTATCACGATTATTTGAATATGGGACATCTTGAATGGTGCAAAGGAAATAAAGTAAAAGCTACAGAACTATATAAAAAGAGTATTGAACAAAAAGGGAATAATCTTGAAAAATTCCTTGAGATTTTTGAACAGGATAAGGATCATTTATTGAATCATGGCATTTCCAGTGAAGACCTTCCAATATTACTTGATCATATCCAATATCAATTAAATAAGTAAGCTGATCTGGTAATAGGGGAAAAATAATGACAGGAAGGTGAATACCGGCAGGATTGAGATAAACTACCAACTTGAAGAAAAAGACCGGTTAAAATATGTGTTTATTCCCGGGGAATGCATACTTGCTTCTGCTAATCCCCTAACGTGAAGGAGGAGGACCGGAACCATCCCTATGTCTTTCACCACGCCCTGGTCCTCTTCGTCTCATATTCGAGGGAGAGTTTCTTCGTTTTCCTTTTTCAATACATCTTAATTGTTCATCAGTAAGTAATGGAGTCAGTTCCTCTCTATATTTTTTCATCATCTGACCAAATTCTTTCCTGTATCTTAGCTTTAGTTCCTGGTTCTTTTCTGAAAATTCCTCAATCACCGGTATAATTTCTTCTTTTTGTTCTTCAGTAGGATTAAGCACATCTAGTGCATGATATCTAAACCCTTCATATGAGGCATAAGAACGGAATTCTTTTAATCGCCTGTTGCTCATGGAAGTTGAACTTAACCATCCCAGAATAAAACCAATGATCAGGATTGAGATTAACAAAAGTAAGGATCTGGTTTTCATAGTTTGCAATTTAAATTTTACCAGCATGAATTGATATAAAAAAATTTAGACTTAAAATGCTATTCATCAATATCATCATATAATAAATAACTCACCAGGCTTTCATCGCTATATGGATCTCCAACAATGGTATCTACACCCAGTCTGGAACTGGAGTAATATATACTAAACAAAAGAATTATGATGGCAGCAACTCCGGTAAGAGCAACTTTTTTAAACACACTAAAAAATGTTTGGTTAAAATCTGGCATTATTACCTGTGAGTGGCTATCCTCCCTGATCTTATTCACTACCCTATCAGTAAAGCCTGGTTTAAACGATGCTTTTTGGGAAGAAATCATGTTTCTTATAGCCAGTATTTGTTCTTGTTCTGCCCTCAACTCCTCAGAAGAACTTAAAGCTTCTTTTAGCTTTGCTTCCTGATCTGCATCTAAGTCCTCGTCAAAAGATCTCAGAAGTAAATTATAATTTTCTTTCTCTACCATAATTCATTTCATTAAAGGAACTAATATCTCTTTCAATTGTTTTTGTGCCCGGGAAAGCCTTGACAACACGGTTCCTAAAGGCAATTTCAAAATTTCAGCTGTTTCTTTAGTGCTATATCCTTCCACTAACCTTAACACTACAACAGATCTGAATCCAGGCTCAAGTTGCTGCATAGCCATATCAACTATCTCTTTTTTATCTGATCGCTCAAATTCATTACCAGGTTCTGGAATATCAAACATGGTTTCTTTATCTTCGCCTCTTTTGTAAAATAAAGAAAGAGTCTTTTTCTTCTTGCTCAATTCATTCAATGAAAGATTAATGGCAATCCTGGTAAGATAGGTGCCGAGAGCTGAATCTCCCCTGAACTTATCCAAAGAACTAAAAAACCTGATAAAAGTTTCCTGACCAACATCGTCTGCTTCCTCTGTATCTCCCAACATTCCAATCACAGTACGGGCAATTTGGTGTTCGTAACGTGAGATAATAACTCCAAATGCCTGGTCATCTCCTTTCCTGGAAAGTTCTATCAATTCTAAATCCTCAAGTCCCAATAGATCTTTCACTAAATCTCTATTTAATTATTAGACAGCTTAAAGATAAAATCTATTCCTTAAAAATCTCTGAAAAAGAAAATCTAGTTTTTTAATCAGACCAATTTTTCATTAATTTTATTCCATATTATCAATAATATGCTTCTTCAAGACCTGAATCATAAAATAATTAATTGCAATAATTGCCAACTATCAGCAATAAGGAAACATGCAGTGATCGGTCAGGGAAACAGTTATTCAGATATGATACTGATCGGACAATCCCCAGGGAAAGTGGAGGATGAATCAAATAGATTATTTGTAGGGCCCTCAGGACAAATCTTTGATAAACTCCTTGTTTTTGCAAATATTACAAGGGATGATATATACCTTACTAATCTGATAAAATGTATCCTGCCAAAATCAAGAAGACCTTCACACAATGAAATCAAAGAATGCACATATTATCTGGACTGGGAAATTGAGATTGTGAATCCCAGGTTTATTGTTCCTCTTGGTTTTCATTCCACGCGATATATCCTTGAAAAATATGGACTTGAAAAACCAGATAAGCACAACTTCCATAAGCTGTTTGGAAAACCTATTCAGCTTAAAAAACTAATTATTTATCCCTTACGACATCCTACTGCCCTATTTTTCAAGCCTTCAAAAGAAAATATTATGAAAGAAAATTATCATTATCTTAGGGTTCTCTTAAAAACATGAAACTAACTGTATACCTCTAACCAAATAAAAATCAAAATGAAAAAAATTCAGATTGTAAGGTTTTTCCCTGTTTTGTTCTTGCTATTTAGTCTTATATCCTGTACTGAAGTTGAAAAAGAAGATTCATTTTCCTTTGCTTTCATCACAGACATTCACCTCCAGCCTGAACAACAAGCTGTAGAAGGATTTCGAAAGGCTATTTCCGTGATAGATTCTCTGGATGTAGACTTTGTTGTTACTGGAGGAGACCTTATTAGGGATGCCCTGGGCAAAAGCTATAGCAGATCAGATTCTTTATTTAATCTTTACCAGGAAGAAATTAAGGCTTTTGATGTACCTGTATACAATACTATTGGAAACCATGATATTTATGGATGGTATCCTGAAAGCCTCTCTGATTCTTTACACCCGGAATACGGAAAAAAGATGTATGAAAAACGAATTGGTGAAGTTTATTATACATTCACACACAAGGGCTGGAAGTTTTATATTCTTGACAGTGTTCATAAAATGGGAAAAAGAGGATATCGTGGTTTTATTGACAGTACTCAAATTGAATGGATCAGGCAGGACCTGGAAAATGTAGATGCAACAACACCAATCGTTCTCAGTACACACATTCCTTTTATCAGTGCTTGGGCGCAAATCAGTTGGGGATCAACGGTTCCAATGACTCCAGGTGGTGTAATAGTAAATTCGAGAGAAGTTTTGGAATTATTCAAAGACCATAATCTAAAACTTGCCTTAGGGGGGCATCATCATATTTTGGAGGATATATACATAAGGAATGTCCATTTCATTACCGTTGGTGCAATTTCGGGAAACTGGTGGAAAGGACGCAGGGATCTTACCGAAGAGGGATTCCTTGTAGTAAACTGCAAAAAGGATGAGTTTGATTGGGAATATATTGATTATGGCTGGGAAGTTGAAGAGTGATGAAAGGATGAAGGTTGAAGGATGAAAGATTGTCCATGCCTAAATAGCGTTGACCTTTTTTCCTGTTTTTCGCAATACAGCACCCTATACATAAATTCAACCAAAGCAAGAATACAACATTCATATAAAAGTTACCAAAAACTGCCGTAGGCAGGATATGATACAGCCTGAGTCGTCAGATTCAGGTTATGTAAAAGGATATAGTAATGAGTTCCATAGGAACGAAATGTTCTTTTCCAAAAGAATTCCAGGAGGTATTCGCTTTCTCACCCTTCAACAAGTTCAGGGCAGGCATTCGACATAAAAAATAAGAAAATGTCCACACTTTTGTGGCTTGTTTCTTTTAGTTAAACCTGTAGACATATATCTGGACAAGACACTATTGAATGACTATACTACTCCTGGAAATGGCCAAAGCCCCAAAATAACCGAGACTTCCATTCGATAAATTAGTAATCGGGTTGGCAGGGTTAGCCGGATTACCACCTCCTTGCTGTGTTACAATTTCTGAAAGGGTATTATAATAATTATATACCTGTTTATCAATAGAATGCAATTCAACAACCACTGTGTCTCCACTAACTGTACCTGGACTTAAAATCATTATATCCATTGTATTTCCATTAGTAAATTTATCATCAACCAGGTAAAAGTTCTCATCACTATTACCATTATGATAAGCAATCAAACGATAATTATTACCGATCATAAAGGGATCAGAAAAAAAACAATGTATTAGATATCCCGGATCCATAAAACGTCCCCCGGGAAAAATTTCAACTCCCAGGGAATCAATTGGCACTACCTTTGGCATAAAACTTTCAGCATGAAATTCATTTCCATCTGTAAAAACGCTCAAAGTATAATTACGTTCCTCATACCCAATTAAAGTTTCTGAGAGGTACAGGCCTGGACTTTCTTCTCTTAAAATCTCTGAATTCCCCTGGTCATCATCAATCTGTACAATAGCATTTATTACTGCAGGGTATATACCGGGGTCATAAAAATTGGTACTCAAAGATACTTTAACCTTATAAGGACCAGCATCACTATGAATTATTCCTTCAATCACTATTTCGGGTTCTGAACTTTTAAGATCTACTTCAATAATATCTTCACAGGAAAATAGGAATAAGGAAAACAATATGATCAGGCAAATATTCTTCATAAGACTAAAACTTAAAATTATAGCTCACCGAAGGAATTATAGAAAACAATGACAATCGTACTGCATTTGTCTTTGTTGGATCGCTTTCATCCTCAACGAAACTTATTGAATAGGCATTCTTTCTTGCGTAAACATTGTAGATAGAAAAATTCCAGCTTGACTCAAATCTCCTGTTTATTTTCTTGTTTTTTCTGGTTGCACTTAAATCTAAACGATGATATGGTGGCATTCTGTAACCATTTCTTTCTGTATACATGTTTACTGTTCTACCTTCAATCTGGTATTTCCCACTGGGGAAAGTAACTGCATTCCCTGTATAAAACACCCAGGTTCCTGATATTGACCAGCGTTTTGAAAAATCATATATTGCAACCAGGGAAATATCATGAATTCTATCCTGCCTGGCTGGATAAACTTCTCCACCATTAATATTATCAAATTGCTTTTCAGCTCTTGATAATGTATAGGAAAGCCATCCATGCAAGCTCCCGGTTTTTCTTTTCACAAACAATTCCATTCCATACGACCATCCCCTTCCAAATTCCAATTGAGATTCAACCAACTCATTCAGAAGTATATCCGCTCCGTTTTTATAGTCAATCTGATTGTACATATACTTGTAGTAAATTTCAAAAGAAGTTTCCCACTGGTTTTCCTTGAAATTTCTGAAATAACCCATTGCTATCTGGTCTCCTAGTTGTGGTTTCACAATATTGCTGCTGGGAATCCACAAATCCATTGGACTTCCTGAAGAAGAATTGGAAAGCAAGTGCAGGTATTGACTCAATCTGTTATAGGATAGTTTTACTGAGCTAACAGGGCTAACACGAAAGTTAACCGAAAGTCTGGGTTCGGGCTGGATATATTTTGAGATTAATTCTCCTTTTTTGTAATAACTGGTATCTACAACACTTCCCTCCCCGTCATATGAGTACACATTTCCTGGTCCTATCATAAAATATGATGATAATCTCAGCCCATAGTTTAAGCTTAACCATGAAGTTGGTTCATAAAAATGTGACAGGTAAAGAGCAGATTCAATGGCATATTTTTTTGAAAGCTCTATGTCATTGATCCCAAAGCTGCCATCTGCATCAATGGAGCCAGGAACGAAACAATGGTAATTCAGCCTGAAACCAAACTTGAGAGTATTTTGAGGGTTTATATAGTATTGGAAGCTTTCTTTCAGGTTAATATCCTGAATTGAAGAAGCAATATCCAGGTCATTATCACCATCCTTGACCTTAAATACATAATTGTATTTACTATAAATAATTGAGCTGTTTAAAAACAGACCAGAGTTAAATATATGATTCCATCGTAATGTACCTGTAAGGTTTCCCCAGTCTATTCCAAACCTGTCCTGGAAAAGAAAAACATCTCTTCCAAAGTATCCGGAAAGAAACAAGCGATCATTTTCTCCAAGTTTATAATTTGCCTTAAGATTAAAATCATAAAAATACAGTCTGTTGTTACGAATTAAAGTATCACGACTTAATGCCAGGAAAATATCTGCATAAGTTCTTCTACCGGTAAGCATAAAAGATCCAACATCTTTATTGATTGGCCCTTCCACCATGAGCCTTGAAGAAATGAGTCCGAGTCCACCGGAAACTCCATATTGCTGATTGCTTCCATTCTTCATTTTCACATCCAGTGCAGAAGCAATGCGTCCTCCGTATTCTGCGGGGATTCCTCCCTTATATAGTTTCACATCGCTAATAGCATCTGAATTAAAAACAGAAAAAAAACCAAGCAAATGTGAAGGATTATATACTGTGGCCTCATCAAGTAGGATTAAATTCTGACCTGAATCTCCACCCCTTACATAGTATCCTGAACCACCTTCTCCCGCTGATTGTACCCCTGGAAGAAGTTGAATGGTTTTTAAAATATCTTGCTCCCCAAAAAGAACAGGAATGGCACGAATTTCTTTAATTTCAAGCTTTGAAACACTCATTTCAGGCGACCTGATATTTTCATCAGCCCTGTCTCCAACTACTACTACTTCTTCCAGTGTTTCAGAAGACAATTCCAGATCAATATTCCTGCGGAGATTCTCTTTCAGGTCAATTTTAAACTCCCTGATCTTGTAACCGAGATAAGAAACCCTGATTGTATAGTATCCTGCCGGAAGAGTAATAGAATAATATCCATATTCATTTGCTGCTGCACCAGCCTCAAGTTCAGGGACATAAACTGTTGCCCCTATTAGAAACTCTCCATTTGTAACATCACTTATCACTCCGCTTACAGTAAAATTTTCCTGCCCGTTTAATGTAAAAGGCAGTAAAACGGAAACAAGAATCCAATAACGAATATAATTCTGAAGCTTCATAAATCCATACTTCGTCTGGAAAATATCAATTTCCAAATTGATAAACGAAAAAAATATTAATTGTGGGAATGTACGCGTAATCTGAAAATATATCATCAAGTTCATTGTCAACTTGATTATTCACAAAATCCACTTCAATATTATCCGAACTTAACTTACTTCTTGAACCCAGGTTTTTACTAACTGCAAATTCTGTGTGAATTTCAATTGCAGGATGATTCTTAAAACTAAATCTTCTCCCATATAGTAAGCCCAATTGAAAAAGCTCAGATTGTAAAGACACTTCTGGAACAAAACCAGGTGAGAATGGAGGTGTAGGGAAACTAATTCCAAAATAACTTTCAACCAGTTCAAAGGGGGTATCTGCCGCGGTCAGATTAATCCATTGTCCATAAACTCCAATATAATTCTTTCCAAAATGATAGTGCCCCCCCAAATCAACAATCAAACCAAATTGAAAGGCATTCTCAATCAGGCGTATAGTTTTTTCGTCTACTCCAAATGACTCAAGGGTAAAGAGAATTGCATCATTATGAGGATTTGTAAGAACTCCAAACTGCGCATTAACAGAGAACCTGTTACCTGCCCTCATTTCATATTGAAGGGCATATTGGAGAGGGATTTCAATCCCAGCTTTAAAATAGTGTCTGACAGATTTTGAATCTTCCTCTTGCACAAGGATGGTGTTCAAAACAACATCACGATCTTTTAAGGGCCATGGAAAGTCAGCAATATAATAGTTTATATATTCATGCTCACCTACTTTTTTAAGCGTTCCTGCTTCCTTTATATTTGAAACCCAATCAGGATAAGATTCCACATCAAGCACTGTCTCTACAAGGTCCGGAATCTGTGCAGCAAAAACACATGTAGCCTTAACCTCCTTAAACCTGGACTCCTCAGGGAACCTGGCATACAGTTCAATGTCGTTCTTGTTTTTTGCCAAAACCCAGGTCGAATCACGTTTTTGAGCAATTGTATCCGTGATTTGCAAAAGGATAAGAAAAAGGACAACTCTAAAAGACTTAAACATTTGAAAAATAATTTCCCTAAAGTTAGAAGAAAATCTTTACTTAATGACTTGAGTTTGACAAGGAGTTTGCACCTTTCTGATCTTTAAACAAATCAGTATCCATTCTTTCATCAAGCTGGAAACTTGATTCAAAATTGTATATTTGTGCTTAATTCAACGCATAAATCTTTTATGAAAATTAATCCCCTGACTTTTAAGCTCATTATCGTTTTGTTTGCAATTTTTATCCTTCATTCAGGATGCCAACAAAAACAATCTTCACAGAATCAAACTCCATACCTAATTATGCTGTCTATGGATGGGTTTAGGTGGGATTATACAGATATGTATAACACACCTAATTTTGACAGAATAGCCGAAAAAGGAGTAAAAGCAGAATCAATGCAAGCCTGTTTCCCAACCAAAACTTTCCCAAATCATTACTCTATTGTCACAGGATTGTATCCCGATCATCATGGCCTGGTCAATAATAGTTTTTATGCCCCAGACCTGGATCTCACGTATAGGATAAGTGATCGGGATATGGTAGAAAATGCAAGTTTTTATGGAGGTGAACCTATTTGGGTAACAGCGGAAAAACAAAACCTTACTGCTGCTTCTTTTTATTGGGTGGGCTCAGAAGCTCCAATTGGGGATATTTACCCTAGCTACTGGAAAACTTACGAACATGAATTTCCTTTCGAGCAAAGAATAGATACAGTTATTGCGTGGTTGCAACTACCAGAAGATATCCGGCCACATCTTATTACATGGTATGTGGATGAGCCAGATAGCAAGGGTCATGAACTGGGGCCTTTAAACCCCGAACTTGGTAAAACTATTGTATACCTGGATAGCCTTTTAGGTCTTTTTCTCCAGAAAATTGAAACCTTGCCAAATACCAGTGAACTAAATATAATTGTCACATCAGACCATGGTATGGGAAGTACATCCTCAGAAAGAAGAGTTAATCTGTCAAAATACATAAATCCTGATTGGTTTCTTCATATTAATGGAAGTAATCCGGTATACAATTTAACAGCAGAACCTGAATTCTATAATATAGCCTGGGAAAGTCTTAATACTATTCCACATATGGAAGCCTGGAAAAAAGGAGAAGTCCCTGAAAGATTAAATTACGGCAACAACCCCAGGGTTGGGGACTTTATTCTGGTAGCTGATTCAAGCTGGAGCATAAGTTTCAGGGAGTCAAATTCAAGCTATACCGGCGGAACTCATGGATATGATAACTACAATAAAGATATGCATACCATTTTTTATGCCTATGGCCCTGCGTTTAGGAAAAAATATGTGCATCCTTGTTTTAACAATATTGACATCTATCCCTTACTATGTGAAATTTTAGGTATTGAACCTGCCCCGGTTGACGGAGAACTGGAACATGTAATTGACTTACTGGTGAAACATTCAGAATAACTAGCTTACCATCATTCTTTCATCTAAGCTCGATTAGAAAAACTACGTAGTATACTACGTCCTTGTATTCGCAAGTCTCAATAAAATTAGTTAATCCTTCATTTTTCAGCCAATTCCAAATTTGGTTTATAAAAAATCTGCTGTGAAAATTT
>JAYEGO010000387.1:0-2682 GCA_034659155.1 Bacteroidota bacterium
AATATAAAGGTTAGTAATTGATTTTTGGTTATTATGCCAAGTAAATGGATAGTTTAAATATTCTTTGGTTGTGAAACTTTTTCCTATAATTTTGTTATTAATCACGAGGTAAAAAAAGGCTGTTACTCTCATAACTTCCGATCCTTTTGCAGTAATAATAACAGTATAAATACTATCTGTTATTGTAAGCTTATCGAGCCATTTGGGATTAACCTTCAGATATCCGTTTTTATTTAATCTATATTCTGACGTTTTTCTTGTACGATCAGGAGTGTTTTTGCAGATGGTCGGGTCAATTCGATAATTCGAACCTACTACTATAAGATATTGATACTCATCTTGGATAAATACTTTTGCCGCTTCTTCAACTGCATTTGATGGGAGCCAGCCTTCCAATACCAATATTTTGCTGTTTACCTGTATTTCTTTCGTTAGATAATCATATAAATTGGAGAAAGTGAGTTTTCCAAGAATTAAAATTAGAATGAATATGAATAGGAATGGGATTCCTTTATTTTTTGAAATTCTCAACATTTTTTCTTTACGTATTGGTATTAAACATCTTGTGTGATAAATCTTTGTTTTTTGGATGCTGAATCCTCAAATACCCCAAGTAGGGCCCCAAAATAGATAAATAATATTGATCTAAATGTAATGTCAAACATACCTCCTTGTATGGAAATAAAAAAAGAAAGGAGAAAAAGAGTAACAAATATTCCTACCATCTCTCTGTAACAAGGATCATTTGATATGTTTACTTTGTATCTTTGGAATTTCCCCCAAATATTATAGAAAATCATTAAGTAAAAAAATAATCCAAATGTGCCCAGGGTATATAGTATTTTATAAAAATCGACATGTAAATATCTTGTTCCAAAGTAACCATTAGCATATTTCCCATATTCATTAAAAACCTCATCCCCAAACAAGGTGATTCCCCAGTGAACTTCATTTCCGAATCGTTCATTCAACACAATCGCCCCTTCAAGATACCGACCTTCGTTTGCAATATTATAATTTCTATTAAAGATATTTCTTCTGGCTGCCATTTGGCTGTATAAAATATCTTTATATAATGGAAAAGACAGAACCAGAAATGCTATGATACTCACAAATCCAATAACGATCTGCTTTTTGTAATGCGAGTAAAAGAAATATATCATATATCCAAAGATTGGTATTAGAATAGCAGTTCTCCTCATTGACAGAAGAAGTAAAATAAAAAGAATAAATGAAAAAAACAGGAGGACATATTTATAAAAGTTTCGTTTAATACTAGTCATCCATAGCGGTATTAGTACTAAGGCGAGTGAGCCTGAATAAAGTTTTGAATAAATAAATATTCCCATCACAAATGATCCCCGGTATGGGTTAGCCCCAATTCCTAATGTTGAGGTTACAATTCCATTAAGTACAAATATAATTATGAGCCAAATAATTGAAAGATTAAGTTTTCTTAAGTCGGACAAGGTCTTCACCTGATAATAGGCAATAGGAAACATGAATAGGGAAATAAATACACGGGTATAATTAATAATGGTTCGTTCTATATCCGAACTAAAAAATGCCAATATCAGAGCATAACAAAGGAAAATGGTAATCCAGATATTGGTGGTTAAAATTCCTCGGACAAACAAAATAAAATAAATACAATACATTAGCAGTAGTAGGGTTTCTATTAATCCTACTTTATCAGCAAAAGCCCGGGAAACATCAAATATGATAAGTACTACAGGGATGTAGGTAATGTTAAGTGCTTTTTGTTCAATTTTGTTTAAATTAAAAATCATGGTTGTTTGATATTTAAAAAACCTTTTCCCAGGTAGATAAAGAAATGGACTCCCTCATTATTTCAATGCAGCTAGTAGTTTAAAAAGCATGCTGCTTTGAAATTGTTCATGTCGAAAACATTTTTTGTGAGGCAACGAATATATTTGTATATTATTTAAAATTAAACTGATATTCAGGATTATTTATCATTGTTTCTCTACTTTTAGGAAAATTTTCAATAAACCATATTAAGAAATCAGTATACCTGATTTTTTCATTTAACATTTGTTCTCTTTTTTTTCTATAATATTGAACTTTATTTTTCAATGCTAAAAGTTCTTTTACCTTGTTTAAGAACTTTTGTGGTTCTAAAGTAGAAATTCCATATCCCAGTCCGTATATGTTTTCCAATTCATCTAAATATCCCAGTTTACCCACAAAATCATTATATCGAATAAATGGTGTGCCTAAAACTGCCGATTCAGCAGCCATCGTTTGACTATCACCAATAAAAATGTCAGCATAATACAATGCGTGGTGTATATCTACTGGATTTAATGAAATACGGTATTTTTCAAATTCTTTTTCCAATTGTCTTTCTGCTGAAATGAATATTGCTCCATGAGGACTTAATATTTTTATTAACTCATATGCTAAATCCGAAGTTATGCCGGACTTCCCTTTATCATGATAAGCACTTAAGCCTGAAAAACGGATTATAAAAAAGGGAGAGACTACATCAATATATTTACTTATCTTTTTTTTATTAGGAGTAAAATAATTGGGATGTAAATAGGCCAACTCGTGGTAACTTTTAATACCAATTTTTTTTTTTGAGTATTTTCCAGCACTGCAAACATCAGGCAAAATTAAATTGGTAGCAAAAGGATAAGCGATTTTAACCAATGGTTT
>JAYEGO010000388.1:0-2676 GCA_034659155.1 Bacteroidota bacterium
TCAGGGTAATTATCGTTGAAGTATAATATTTTTCCATTCTGTTTGAAACAAATAAGATCCCCATAAGTGCCATTAAAAGGTAAATCCCCTGAAGTAAATAACAAACCTCTTAGATTGCCAATTCCCTCTATCCATTGAACCCAAGATACTGGGTCAAAAGAGAATCTTTTTCTGAAGGTGTTTCCAATTTGAATAGTATCAATTCTTTTTACTACTAATCTGTCATCATCTGGTATACAATTAATATTTCGTATTGTATCTCCAACTTTTAATGAAAAGTCGTATAATATAATTTCTTCATAATTATAGAATTCATTCATGGGTTTATGTTCATGGATCACAGTATCACTTATAAAATATATCCTTTTATGTTCGTCTTCTCGGATACCTCCGACATAGGTTGCATTGTTTTTAACAAATACAGTATCATAAAAAATGTATAGTTTTTTATATGTAAACTCATTGATTATTGTGTCTTCCCCCGATACCGCAAATCTTTCAAAACTGGGCGGTTTGTGAACTGTATCAGGCCATGTAGGCTCAGGATGGTAATATATTTCACTCCAGATAGCACCTAAATCAGGAAAAGCCACATATTCATACTCTTGAGAATGGCCTTTAATTGAAATAATAGTCAATAGGCATAATAAATAGGGAACTTTCATATTCTGGAAGTATTGAAGTCAATTCTCTCTTTTACTATATGTAAGTTATAATATTATCTCAGAAAAGTAAAATCTATTTGCGATTCATTTTTATGTTCTAACATAATTTTATAAATACCACACACATTTCCCTCTACTTTTTAGCCACCATAGTTCCGGTTTATCGGGACGACGGAGGCTCGTTCCGGTCAAAGAGTGTTTCGTGCGGGGAAGATGAAGCCGGTAACTAAATAATAAAAGAACTTTTCCCCCACCCTATTTGAGTTTATGATTTCTTGAAGAGCTTATCGCTAACTGGAATCTTTCTGAAAATATAACCTAAGCTATATTAACATAACGCATTAATTATAGGACAAACGCAGCAAATTAGCGTTCAGCTAGCTGATTAACATAAAATCAGTTCTCGGGCTTCCAGCGCAGCGAAGGATGTCCCGATAACGGCACAGATTTTATGTTAAAGCTAATTTGCGGATAACCATCTACAACTTTTCAAAAAGTATGCTCGCTCCGTTTTTCCTATAATTCAGAATGACGTCAATAGGCCCTTTTGAGACAGCCCCAAAATAATAATAGTATGGCACAATCATTAGCACAATTATACACTCATATTGTTTTCAGTACCAAAAACCATTTCCCATTTATAAAGTCAGAAATTGAAATTGAATTGTATGCTTATATTGGAGGAACTATAAAAAGGATTGGTGGTATTCCATTTATGATTAATGGAATGGATGATCATATACACATCTTTTCTACACTTCCAAGAACTGTTGCCTTATCAAAATTTGTTGAGGACATTAAGCGCAATAGTAGCAGGTGGATTAAAACAAAAGGAGCTGCATATCAAAACTTCGCCTGGCAAAATGGATATGCCGGGTTTTCTGTTAGCAGTTCTAAAAAAGATACTATTGTAAGGTATATTGCTAATCAGAAAGAACATCATAAAATTGTATCGTATAAAGAAGAAGTATTAAAGTTTTTGAAAGAATATAATCTTGATTACGATGAACGATATTTATGGGATTGATTATATTGCCCTTTCAGGGCGAAAATGAAATTTTTTTGGTGACTTCTCATAGGGCGATTGCCCCATGCTAAGTTATTCTTGGCTTTCAGCCAAGCCATATACTCATCTGACAGTCTCTTTTTAATTAGCACCTTACTGCCATTGTTCCATAAAACATATCAGAGCCAAGCATTACTAAATAATTCATGTTTTTATTTTTTTACGGTTGTAGACAACTCCCAATCAAAACCATCCATTTTATCTTTGATCTCTACCTCGGGGGCAGTAAGGGCATTTCGAAAATGAATTACTTGAAATAAAATAAAATAATTCGGTTACTTTATATGAAAATTCCTTTTACAAAAAACACAAATATGTTGTATTTTGTAGCTAAATAGCCTGAAAGGCTTTTATAACTAAGCATGGGGCAATCGCCCTATGGTATGAAGCAAATATAATGATTACGCCCTGAAAGGGCAGAATATTAATAGTATGGCACAATCATTATGGGTTTTATTGAAATCATGGATAACTCGTACCGAGTTACCCACAATTCCAACAAAATATCATTATGATTAAATAAAATTTTTAAAATAAATAAATCGGGGCTTGGATTTCAACATAGAAGACAGCCCCGCGGCAATCTGTTATGACTTAACGGGCTGATTAAAAGACGTTTGAAATAGCAGTTGGTATTTTCAAATCCATATCTGTTAAGCGAGTTTAACAACTCCTCAAACAGCATTTTATCTAACAACCAATAGAAAATATCAGTTATTTTGCTGTTATTTAGGCTTTTAGCTATAATAATTACTATTTATCCTCCCCCTGTGAAATGCTGCCTTGTTTTCTACCCGGCTGGGAAATACCAAGCCGGGTAAACCAGGTGAAATAATCCCGAATTTTCGGGATTGCTCCTGTGGAGTCACTGGGTAAACGCAATGTTTATGAGGCGGCTGCTTTGTTTATTCCCAGTTAAAATTATTTTCAAAAAAAGAATGCTTT
>JAYEGO010000389.1:0-2673 GCA_034659155.1 Bacteroidota bacterium
TTCAAATCACTCGGACTTGTGTTTCCCTGGATTTGATCCTGCCTGATCAGCCGAATCGCGCAGTACGGACCCGTATGCTGCGTGGTGTGGGAGGGGGGAGCTGTGAGGCTCCTCCCTATCCCGATGGCCATTTTTTTGTTTACAAATGGATATTCCATCTGTTATTCTATTTTTATGTGAATTTATCACAAATTTATAAATTTAAAAAAGGTTATCGAAATGTTAATTGAATTCAGTGTCGGCAATTATAAATCTTTCAAGGATGTTGTCACTTTTAGCATGGTTGCAGCTAATTTAACATCAAAAAATAAGGATTTAGATATAAGCAATATTTTTAATTACAAAAAATCAATTAATTTGGTCAAGACAGCAGCGCTATACGGTGCAAACGCTAGCGGAAAAAGCAACTTTGTCAAAGCTTTTTTTTTCATGCGTAATTTTACTATTAATTCTTCGAAAGAATCTCAAGCAACTGAAGAGATTAATGTTGAAAATTTTCGCCTTAGTACAGCAACACAAGAGAACCCCACATTTTTTGAGATAATTTTTGTAATCGACGACACTCGGTACAGATATGGTTTTGAAACTGATCGAAAAAAAATTCATTCTGAGTGGCTTTTCCGTGCAAAAGATAGAGAGACAAACCTTTTCCTGAGAAAAAATGACAAAATAACACCAAAAGGGCCTTTTGCAGAGGGGAAAGGGCTTGAAGCCAAGACGAGACAAAATGCATTATTCCTTTCAGTGTGTGCTCAGTGGAACGGCAAGATTTCAACTGAAATCTTAAGTTGGTTTCGGAATAGCGGCGTAATTTCTGGATTAGATGATATTGGATACAGACCTTATACCGAAAAGCAGCTTGAAAAAATAGAAACCAAAGATAAAATTTTAACCTTTATACGGGAGTTCGATTTTGGAATTACAGATTTGAATGTAAAACATTCAACCTTAACAGTAGATGCTATCCCCAAACAAGTTCCTGAGGCATTACGTAAATTTATTATGGATAAGGGTGGTAACAAAACAAATATTTTTACAACTCACAAAAAATATAATGCAGATGATGAATATGTTGGAGATGAAACCTTTGATCTTGATTTAAATGAATCCGATGGGACACGGAAAGCTTTTTCGTTTTCAGGGCCATTGCTTGATGTGCTTCAGCATGGAAAAATATTAGTCGTTGATGAATTGGATGCTAGGTTTCACCCGATAATCACCCAAGCAATTGTTCAAATGTTCCATGACAAACATTTGAATCCGAATAATGCGCAATTAATATTCGTAACCCATGACACCAACCTATTGGATAATAAATTTTTTCGCAGAGACCAAATTTGGTTTATGGAAAAAAATAAATATGGAGCTGCTGATTTATACTCGCTGGTAGATTTCAAAGTCAGAAATGACGCTTCTTTTGAGAAGGATTATATTGCCGGAAAGTATGGAGGTGTTCCTTTTCTTGGTGGCATAAGCCGCTTGGGAGATTGAAAAATGCGTAACAAAAACCTCCGCAACCTCAAGCGTAGGAAAAATTTCAAACCGACTCGAAAAAATTTTCTTATCGTCTGTGAGGGAGAAAAAACAGAACCAAATTACTTTAGCCGCTTTCGTGTTCCAAAGAGAGTATGCGATGTTGTAGGTATTGGAGCAAATACTGAAAGCTTGGTAAAAAAGGCTATCGAATTGAAAAATAACGCAACTATATCCTATGATAATGTTTGGTGTGTATTTGACAGAGATTCTTTCCCTGCGCAAAATTTCAATAATGCATTTATACTGGCTAAAAGGAACAATATTAACATTGCTTACTCAAATGAAGCTTTTGAAATTTGGTATCTATTACATTTTCATTTTCATGACGCAGCAACAAGCAGAACACAATACAAAAAAATGT
This sequence comes from Bacteroidota bacterium, assembly GCA_034659155.1. Classification (GTDB taxonomy): domain Bacteria; phylum Bacteroidota; class Bacteroidia; order Bacteroidales; family VadinHA17; genus JAYEGO01. The sequence goes on from JAYEGO010000389.1 coordinate 1,898, forward strand.
TAACAGATCTACTTGGATTCCCATACAAGAAGAATGATCCTTACATTTATGATCACCTTCACTCATTTCAAGAAGCCGCAATTCAAAACGCTATAAATTTGCTCAATTGCTACGCAAATAATTCCCCCGTAGATGATAACCCATCAACTTCAGTCCATATTTTAGTTCAGGAATTGAACAAGCATTCTGTTTGATGTATGGGGGCCAACAAGTTATTCTACTGATCAGGCTACCTCCGAAGAAAAAAAAGCCTTGACAAGCTTTCCATGATATTTTAAAGCATTTTCTAACAGTCTATCACTCAATATTGAATAATACACTGTTAGCAGGATAACTCCATATGCTAAAAATACCCGAAGGGATTAATTCAAGTTTTGGTTCTTTCCTCTCCAAAAAAATATACCTTTAGCATCCCACAATTACTATAAAAAATGGTTAAGATTTTACTTGGATTACTGCAATAAATATCGATTCTATTCCCTGAGTGTCCAAGTAGCCTTCCTAATTTCTTAAACAAACTCAAAGGTAACTATTCAGGTTGAAGGCTGAAGTATACTGATATCCCGCCTCCTGCAATAATTAGCAGCCTTTCTTCCAGGTCATAAGTCTGTTTCTTCATCTTTTCCCATTCAACATTCGATGTTGGACGTTCGATGTTCGATGTTCATTTTTTTCCGTTCGATCCACCAACTAAAGCAGGTGTACAATTGCAGGAATTGATAGTACTGTCAACGCATACCATGAACTTAGCCGCCTTCGGCGGGACTCTTTTTGAC
>JAYEGO010000390.1:0-10717 GCA_034659155.1 Bacteroidota bacterium
GTGGTGTCAACAAAAGGAGAAGGCCTGAAGCTTATAGCCTTTGTAGTATCCTGGTCGTAAAGCAAACTATCTTCCCTGCCAATTCCATAAACAGTTATATCTTCCAGGATAGTATCTTTCAATACCTCATCAAAAAAATAGTAAAAGCCTGTATTTACAGGAAAACGAACCTGCTCATCACAGGGACGATTAATGTTACATGACAGGCATATTGAAACAAGAAGCAGAAAAATAAAGATCTTGCCCTGAGTTTTTCTTAATGTTTTTTGCATTCTTATATTTTCAATTTCAGGCAAAGTTTCAACACTTAAAAAGACACTTTTCTAATTAAAGCTGGTTATAGTAATTTATCAAATCTATCAGTTCAGTAAGCTTATGGGGTGACACTTTGTTATGTTTCATATAGGCTTTAATTTCTTGACCATGATCTTCAAGTGCTTCAATAAGGCTCTTTTTGCCAGTAATTTTTTGAAGAGGGTTATCCCCATTTTGCAAATAATACACATCTTTTCCCTTTGAAAAAGATGCTGGTTTTGCATCAACATAGGGCTTAGCTTTCTGAGGCTCATTCAAGACCACTTTTCTTTTCTGCAGTAAACGACATTTGCCTGGTAAAATAAGCTCATAGTATGCCCCTCTCCTGGATGCCTCATCTAATTGAGGAATATATAAAAAAGTGTGTGATCCAATAGCAATTGTTTCAATAGTCAATGGATCCATAGTAAGAACAAGACTCAATGATTCAAACTCCATATTATCGGCATATATATCATACCTGAACAAGCCATGGTAAGTTAAGCTGTCTTTTGTAGTTACCTTACCTTGAGTAAATTCTTCAAACAAGTAAGGTGTACCATCAATTTGATTGTATGAATTGAGGGTGTTGGATGCTTCATTATTATGCAACTTAACATAATCATCCAGTTTGAGTAAATCGAGATCTATTTCCTGTCCATTGGATAAAACAGGTATAAAGAAGATAAATATGATCAGAGCAGTTTTACTAATCTTGTTTTTCATAATATCTAATTAAATGTCTTATTTTCTTTTCTTCATTTCTCTATGCACAAAATCCATTACATAGAACATTTCCCTGGCAATTTCCCTGCAGACCTGGTCGTTTTTTTCAGCCCCTCCAAAAGAATTATCAAAGATCTTAACATCTTCATATGGAAGTTCAATAATTTGCTCAGAGCCCAAAATTTCCAGTTGACTGAATTCTTCACTCTTGCTGCAATAAACAGAAGCAAAATTCGTGCTTGGATTGTTCCAGTAATCATATTTCTTTGAAAAAACTAAAATGTCAGGATATTTTCGCCCAACACTTAAAAGATAGAAGGGATTCTGAGAATAGGCTTCTGCAGCTGTAACTGTGAAGCCTGCCCTCTTCAGGGATTCCATAATACGATAATTAATTGCTGTTTCACTTAAGCCACCTGAGTATGCCTTAAGATTGTCAATTTTGTAAAAATATGCAGCTGTTTGAGCCCAAATCTGGGCAAACTGACTTCTTCTGGAGTTATTATCGCAAATAAACAAAAGGGATATCCCAGGTTTCCCGCGGGAATTAGAAAGGATATACTCTCCCAGAATATTCAGATTTTCTTTTCTTTCATCCTTGATCTTATCAAATTCTGATGGCAAAGGAATACAATATTCTTCCAGTTTATTATATAATTTCTGACTTTTACCCATATGGGGGAAACTCAAAATGAAAACTACCAACAATATTGTAATCCCGGGACTGAAGTTTTGTCTGTACATTGTAAACCCAAATTAAGTAAACTGCCAAATTACATAATATTTTAGTTTGCTCCCCGAAGATAGCAGCAATTCATTGATTTTCCTGAAAGAAAGAGTATCTTTAAATCTCATCTCAGATGAAATTAATACAAATTAAAATTATGGACACATGAAAACAAAATATTTCATTCCTCTTATTTTGGGAATCATCTTAATCATTAGTTTCAGCAATTGTAATAAAGAAACGGTAACAAAATTCCTTATTGAAGTCGACAGTATTGTCATGGCCGACACCATACTCTTATCGGAAACACTAAATGTGGCGTTATATGGAACCATTGGCAACACTGGATGCTATGAATTTTCAAATCTTGAATTTGAGCAAATTGACACTACTATAATAATGGAAGTCTGGGGTAAGAAAACTGAATCAAAAGACCTTGATTGTCCGGAAATGCTTGTAATGCTGGATGGAGCTGTTGTTGAAATAACTTTCATCAATCCAGGAACCTATGTTATTGAAGTTAAATTACCGGATAACAGGAAGTTAAGTGAGCCGGTAGTGGTTATATCCCCCTAATCAAACAATTGTGCCCGAAGTTTTCCCAATAAAACTCAGTTATACCTGGTGTTACCTGGTGAAGGAAGGTAACAAGCTTTTAATGATTGATGCAAGCCTATCAGGATTTGAGAAAAAATTTGAAAGGAAGGTAAAAGCTCTGGGCCTGGCTGTTGAGGATATTAACCTGATCATACTTACCCATGTACATCATGATCATGTTGGAATCACAAATTGGGTAAAAGAAAAAAGTGGAGCCCCGGTTTTGGTACATGAAAAGGAAGCCAGTATTCTTGAACAGGGGAAAACTCCTATCCCCAAAGGGACAGGGACTCTTGGTAAAATCCTGCATAAACTCGGTAATACTTTTAATTTTATTTTTTCTTATAAACCGGTGAAAGCAGATATACTTGTTAAGGATACACATGCTTTGGATATATATGGTTTTTCAGCCACACTGGTGCCAAGCCCGGGACATACTGAAGGATCAATTTCTGTTTTGTTTGACACGGGAGAATGCTTTGTAGGTGATTGTTGCTTCCAGATCTTTAAACGAAAAGATGTATTCCCTATCTTTGCAAATGATGTTCCACAACTTTTAAAAACCTGGAAAAATCTTCTTAATTCCAAAGCTGTCAGGTTTTATCCAGGGCATGGTCAGGTTTTTGATAAAAAAACTCTAGGTTTTTCATTAAAAAAAAACAAATTCTTAAGTAAACCTAAAATCAGGGTTTTGGCATACTCCTTGAAGCAAGTATATTTCAATTCCATTTAAATTAATATTCTATATTTGTGAAAACTAAATTATTAAGTCATGAAAAAAATTATAATTATTCTGCTTTCCGTATTACTAATTGCACCTGCTTTTGCCCAGGAAAGTAAAAAAGAGCAGAAAAAAGCAGCAAAAGAGGCTAAGAAAGAACAAAAAGCCCAACAAGAAGCCGTAGATGCTGCCATAATGAAAGCCAGTCTTACGGCACAACAATTTGTTTTGGAAGCAGACTTTTTAGCAGATAAGGGAGGTAGAAGAATTGTAGTTCAATCAAATCTAAATTTTGTGGGTGTTGATGGCGACAAAGGGGCTTTTCAGTTTGGAAATGGTCAGTCAGTAGGTTATAATGGTGTTGGTGGAGTTACTGTTGAAGGGGATGTTAAGGATTTTGAAATGAAAGAATCCAAGAATGGAACTTTTATTGTTAATTTCAGGATCGTGTCCTCTTTTGGAAATATCTTTGTGAACATGTCAGTGAGTCCTGGTGGGAATGCAACTGCCAATGTTAAAGGCAATAGTTCCGCAACACTTAGATATTCCGGAACCATTGTCTCACTGGCAGAATCCAGAGTTTATAAAGGGTCCAGGATTCTATAAGATTCTTAAAACAGGAACTGGAGACTGTAAGACAGTCTGAATTATAGCTGTTTGCATATAACAGTGGGCTTACCGGGGCTATTTATATTTTGCTCCCCGACGATGAATGTCGGGATTTTCAACCTACGGAGCACTGATGCTGATCTTCAGTACCGACATCAGTTCGCAAGGCCGGGACCCACTTAGCGCAGCTTGCGTCAAAAGGGAAAAGCTCAGATTCAATTTTGGGTGACCCTGTGTCGAAGTCAGGTGAAGCCCCTAAATTTGGTGTTTCCCAATGAGTTATTCCAGACTCTTTTAACATTCCACCTTCTGAAGCTCCTCTATTATTTATTAAGTGTTGGGTAAAATTATTCCATTCACTTATTGTCTTTATCCTCAATATAAATCGTTTTAGACTTTGTTGGCATTTCTGACATGTTCTCAAAATACTCAATTATAATTGTATCTTTTGTAATGATACCAGGGGGAGGATCAATTGTGTCACCTTTGGAAATCTGAGGAATAGTAAACAAAATTTTTAAATCACAATCTTCACCTACTTTTGTGGCTGTAAATATCTGAGTCTGATCGCTTACATTATACTGTGATTTAGTCCAGTTTTTTGGACCAATAGGTAAAATCTGAATGCCCCATTTACCACCTTTCAATATCACCTTAAGACCTGTGCCAACAGGCAGGTTTGCCGCCATACTATACGGTGTCTTTGTTTTAAAATCAGTATTATCTGCATATAAAATATTCTCTCCATATTCACCATATTCAGTATATTCAATCAAACCTTGATATTCATAATCTGTACTATCCTTGAAAATCTCTACATATTTCTCGAAATTAGATATCGTAGCTTCAACGCCCATGTCTTCATATCTGTAAGTCAGGTTTTCCCGTATCTGTCCAAGATTTAGCAGATGAGCGTTCACTGTTAATTGTTCGAATAGGTTTGGGTCATTTAACTCCCCGTCTTCCCTTATATCAGTACATATATTTGCTAGTAACTCTGAAAGTTCTGCATCAGTACTACCTCCTTGAATTATTATTGAGATTGTTAATAAAATCGCATTATCGTCACCATCTTTGGAGATATCTAACATCTCAGATTCTGGCAAATCAGGTTTATTGATAAAGAAAATGTAAAGTATCTCTTCTTCCGCTTGTTTTTTTGCATTACTGAATTCTTCACCGTGAGAAACCAAGTACCTGATACGGCTTTTTTCCAGGTGAGACAATATATTAACATTAAGAGTATTTTTATTGCTTAAATCTGAGAGAGCATATAGTGTTAATTGAGCAGATGAAACATCCCCAATAATTTCATTATAGTAAAATCCATCTGCTTTTAACTCAACGAACTGAGATAATAATTCTATTTGCCTCAATTCAAATCTTCCTTTATTATCAAAAATTTGAGTACTAAAGGTTTTGCCTGTTTGAATCAGTGCTGTATCTAGTTCTGAAATAGTAATTGAAGTTCCGTTAATGAAGGGACCTTTTTGAACCAGACCATTTATTTCTTCCTTTAGGATCAGATTCGATTCTTCAGGATTATCATTCGTTTCTGTCTCGCAAGAAAACATAAGAACTCCTATTAATATGCTGAAAAGACTAATTAAGTATTTCATGGTACTTTGATATTAGATTCTTAGATGATTTTCATTTCTTCTTTTAAATGATATTCTAGAAAATGCTATAGAATTTCAAACAAGCTTTTGTAATAATTGCCTACTGACTGATAAGACATAAATATGAACCCAATTGTAAATAACCCTGATAATATTATTATTTTACACGCACTGCTTCATTTTCAATAAGTGCAATCTTCCTTTTCAGCGCTTCTATTTCACCTTGCTGCTCCTTAATCGCATTCACTAGAATTGGGATCAGGGCTATATAATTCATGCCTTTAATTCCTTCTTTATTGTTGTGAACAATCTCAGGGAAAATTTTCTCCACGTCCTGTGCCACAAATCCAAACTGCTTCCTGCTGTATTTTTCCGGATCATATTTTCTTACAGGTGCAGCTACACTCCCTGTATCAGAAACCTGGGTTTCTGTTTGTTGTCCGGCATTTATAATATTCGGATCTTTATAATTAAATTCAACGGGCTGTAACAGTTTAACTTTTTCAATACTACTGTTTAGATCACTGATGTTTTCTTTTAGATCTATGTCTGAGTATTCAATCAGTTCATAGCAATATATGGTTTCGCTAGAGATATCACCATTCACATCTAATTCGTAGTCAGGATACCTTGTACCAATGCCAAGCATATCTTCACAATAAACATTCCCCCTGAAAAACCCTGCGAACATACCATAAGTATTTATAGGATATCTACCTGGAACAGCACCAAATATTGCTGCTCCGTTATTACTCCCGCCTATTAGACCATATACCCCATAATTATAACCACTTGTTGCATTTGTTGCATATCCAAAAACTCCAAAACCTTGCCCTGCAGAGGATGGTGTGGAAGTTACAGAATAACCTCTCACTCCACAGGAATACCCACGTCCTGATTCCGTTAATCCCAAAATTGCTGTACCGTATCCAGCATAACTTGAAGATTTAGCTTGTTTTGAATATAAAGAATACGAGTAGATAGAATTTGAGGAATTATAAAAATAACTTTTCGTATGTGTATAGCCTTCACCGAATACCGCAAATGGACTAACAGTGTTATCCGTTCCAATTCCTACATGGTTATTGTCAAAAACCTTTATTTGTCCATAACTAAAAAAGGTAGTAATCAGGATAAGTAAAATTGATAATTTTGTTCTCATGATTTTTGATTTAAATATATTTTATTTCTTGCATTGTCATTTCTTGATAACCTTCCACTCGCTAGTCTCTTTACCAACAATAATCTTCAGAATGTAGGTACCATTTGGTGAATCGGTGATATCTACATCTGTATATTTTGTTAAGTATTCTTTCCTAAAGATGGCTTTACCAGCTAAATCATATACAACTATTGAGGACTTAATTTCGTCCGGGATGTTGTCAATCTGCACAACCATTTGGCCCTGGTTGGGATTGGGGTAGATAGTAATTTCTATTTCCCCAATGGTTTCACTGATTGTTTCCTCAATCTTAAGTAATTCTTCGAGGGTAGCCTGATTTTGGTTGTCGCTTATCATGCTTTTTTGCCCGCCACCTCCAACAACAATAACACGGCTTTCACGGTTGCCTGCATTATCGTAGTGGTATTGAATGGTTTGTGCCTCTGCTGAATTAGCTGCAACAACCATTACTACTATAGATATGAAATAATTTACCTGCTTCATTATATTATATGTTTTTTACATTCTCTGTTTATCATTATAATTCAGTTTAGTTGAACAATCTCCTAATCTGTTTTAGCTTTATCTGTCCATTGATTTTCCTTTCCTGCACTTTTTAAATTGCCTGTTTTCTTTAGAATTAAACTCAATTGGTAAGGTAATAAATGACATCACGGGTTCATTGCCTTGCAAAGCTGGGGCGAAATCTAAATATTTAACCAATCTGAGTGCCTCATTATCGATATCTTCATGGATACTTCTTAATATCTTGGGACATCTTGGCTTCCCATTTCTCTCGATAATTAGTTCTAAAATAACAGTACCTTCAATTCCATCTTTTAATGCTTTAACAGGGTAAACAATAAAGCTTGAAATAGAATCTCTATTGAGGCATTGAGGTGGTGTCTCCCAGAGCCATATTAATTCGTTTTCAGTAATGCTGTGGAAGTATTCATATAATCCTTCACAATTAGTACTATCCGATTGAGCATTAATTGTAATTGTTAGAAAAACGATTTTAAATATTGTTGTCATAAAAAATACAATTGAGAATTACCATAGTCTTGGAATTCTATATATAATGTGCCAGCGGTGATGGATGAAGTTAGGATGCATCGAAGGCGCGTATATTTGATTTTGATAATAGTTTATGTTACTAAGGATTGATTTTTGCCTGATTGAAGGATAAAAGCCGTTTTTCTTGTACATCGCAATAAAACCTGCGGTTTCCTCAGGATAATTAGTTAAATTTTTTCCACCAACATTTCGAAAGTCATACCCTTCTTGGGTTAATATCTGTTCACCTGATTTGATTTTTAAGCTTGTGCTGGCTTCTTTAACAAAAGTACTATAGAGATGATCATAAGAACTAAATGCCAACTTTCCGTAGCTTATTTCACCTGTAGAGGGATTTACCGAACCAAAGTAATCATTCCCTTCAACATAATCACCTCCAGCAGCTTTTTCTGGTCTATACTTACCCTCGAAACCAAAATATTCTATAGCTCCATTATGATCATTATTTGCAGCGAATTGTCTTAGTACTCCATCATTACTACGAAAGCCCTGTCTCCTAAAGAGATTCGTAGTATGCTCAGGATATATCATTGCCGAAAAGCTCGGATTAAATGTCCAGCCACTCTGGTCAACTGACCAGGCTGAGACATTTCCGCTCCAACTGTCATGGGTTAAATTATAATTAACACCTACAGTTCCAAAATTTGAACTTATCGGCAAACCTGAGAAAGGTGAAGCCCCGGCAGTATAGCCAGCATTCCAACCACCTGATGGAGAATATGATGTATAAACTGTATTAAACATTGCGGAAACTCCTGCATAAGCATATGGATCTCCTGATCTGAAGTTGTATCCTACACCAGTCTGAGCACTTGCAACACCTGGTATTCCCACAACCACAGAAACACCTACGCTTAACCCACCATTCATGCTCCAGCCAACATTTGGAATTATCCAGATAAACTCCCCACTCGGGTCGGTATATACTAGTGGATTGTTCCATGCATAAGAATACCTGTTAAAGTTCTGAGTGAAGTCGGGGAGTTGTACATAGTTGTCAGGGCTGAGGAAGCGGCCCAGCACCGGGTCATATACTCTCCCATTCATATTGATTAATCCAAACTCATCAATATGTTCATGACCTGTAAATCCTCTATTAAAATCAAAGAAAGCTGCTGGAATATTATCATATGACCAATTATCCGGATTACGCCTTCTTCCCCATGCATCATAGCTATAATAATCAACAAACATAGTAGACTCATTAAGTATAGCTGTAGGAGACCCAAGGTGGTCCTTAAAAACATAATACATTGTTCCTGTCCCATCCTCTATTATATACATTGCTGCCAATCCATCTCCTCCTGCAATATAATGTATTTCCTGGGTATTACTCCCGGAAATCTTCTTTTCATAATTTCCTAAGTAATACTTTGTTGATATAAGACTGGCATTTTCTCTATATTGAACTTTCTTTCGATTGTAATTTGGACCATAATCAAAATGCATTTCTTGATCATTGCCATTTTCTGAGATATACTTTATCTTATTAAAAGGTGTATATAGAATGTTTTGTGGTAATTCACTTATTGTTCCAGGGTTGTTTGAAATTTCCTCTACTGCATGTTTCTTGATATCATGATATTCATAATTACCAGCATCGGTCTTAAATGAGATATTACCGTTGCCTTCATAATCAATTGTTATTCCCGGCTGGCCATTAATGGAGGTTGTTCTCAACCTGTTAAGGTTGTCGTAGGTAAAAGTTTCTGTAAGAATTCTGACCAACTCTTTTCGATAGTTTAAATTCCCTGAATAAATATCAAAATTGTACTCTGTATCATTTAAACCATCTGTGTGAATTTCTTCTAAGAAACCATATGTGTCATCATAAGATATATTTGAAAAAACCATATTACCTTTCCAATATTGCTCTGCCTGCCCAAGAGGATTAATGTATTCTGCTTTCCAAATTGAATTTCCATTATCTCCTCGTTTAACTTCAGATAAATAACCATTCTGGTCATATTCCCTGGTTATAGAAAAACCTGATGGATAAGCAGTTCTTGTATTATTCCCATACTGATCATACTCATAACTGGTAATGAAGTCTTGCGCTTTAATACTTTCTGTAACTTCAACAACTCTTCCATATATATCGTAGCTGAATTCCTTACTTATATAATTTGGTCCGGAAACTGAAGCTAGTTGTCCAATACCTTCTCCTTCAGTGCAATAAGTATAAGTATATACACCTTCTTCAGGATCAGTTTTCGATGTAATGCGTCCAAGCCGATCATATATCATTGTATATTCATTACCCCGACCATCTTTCTGCCACTCAAGTTCACCATATGCATTATACAAATATTCTGTAGTCCCTGCATTTGGATCAGTAAGATGGGTCTGATAACCATAATCATCATATACCATCGATACAACACTTCCCATAGTTGAAATGCTATGTATCTGACCATCACTATAATAGTCATACTCTATTTCCTGGTTGTTGTTATCAATTACTGACTCTAAATTACCAAGCCCATTAAAGGTCTTTTCTGTAGTCTGACCTGCCGAATTAGTAATTGTAGTACTTTGGCCATATTCATAATTTGTTTCAAGCAAGCCATATTGTTCTTTATCAATTCGTCCCCTGGCAGTATAAAAATATTCTGTCCAGTTTGTTGGTGTTTGCTGATAGTAATAAGGATTAGATATTTTCCATAATTGTCCTTTATCATTGTACTTGGTATCAACAGATATCAATCCATCTGGCCCATCAGTTGTGCTTCTAATCTCCCTGCCTAGCCCATCATAATAGATTGTTGATTCAGGAGCCCCTGGTGCCTGAGTAATTGTGCGAAATAGTGAATAAGGAAGTGATGAAGATGAATAAAATTCTTGTTCAGTGGTGATAATATGACCTTGTGGGGTAATGGTTTGAGTTAGCCTGCCGAATCCATCATAATGATACGAAGATTGAAGACCATTAATTGCAGTTTCATTAACCACATTCCCAAATATAGATTCATAAGCGTAGAAAGATTTATGACCCAAAGGATTAGTCTTTTCCTCAAGAAATCTTCCTTTGCCATCATAGGCCATCGAATAAAGACGTGAAGTCAAACCTGCTGGGGCAATGCTAATTCCAATATTATTCCCTTTGGAATTATATCCAAAATAGGTTATTATATATTTTGGTTTATCCAGGTCTTTAGCCTCATAATACAATGCCCCAGTCGGGT
>JAYEGO010000391.1:0-2664 GCA_034659155.1 Bacteroidota bacterium
AGTATGGTTTTTTCAAGCAGTTCAGAATGATCTTGTTGCTCTTTCCCGGTCTGTGCAAACTCTGAATCTTTATGTTTAGTGACCTTACTTATTTTAAAAACAGGTATGGTAAAATAAAAACTAGAACTGGTTCCTTCCAGAGATTCAACCCAGATCTTTCCCCCCATTATTTCTACAATACTTTTTGAAATAGCCAGGCCCAGGCCAGCCCCACCATATTTCCTGGTATTTTCATCGTCAGCCTGGCGGAATCGTTGGAATATAATTTCCAACTTATCTTTCCTAATTCCTATTCCGGAATCCTTAACATGAAATTTAATGTTTTTGCCATTCAGTGAATAACCAATTTCAATAAATCCCTGTTTTGTGAATTTCAGGGAATTGTTAAACAGGCTGCTTAATACCTGTGTCAGACGAAGTTTGTCTTTTTTCAAGATTATAGTTTGATCTGTTTCAGGCTTTGAAAGTCGCAGTTTAAGATGGTGATTGTTTTCCAGCTCAAGCTCCTTTTGAAATTTTTCAAATAATTCATCAATGTAATTATCTACATAGAATTCTTCATTCCTGATGATGAGGTTTCCTGATTCAATTCTCGAGAAATCAAGGATATCAGACAGAAGCTCCAACATTCCTTTTCCGCTTTGCTCAATAATATCTATATAAGAGTCCCTTTCTTTTTCGCTTATTTTGTTGTCTTTCAATATTTGAGTAAAACCAAGTATGGCATTCATAGGGGTTCTTATTTCGTGAGACATATTAGAAAGGAATGCTGATTTAAGGCGGTCTGACTCTTCTGCCTTATCTTTTGCCACTATAAGTTCTGCTTTGCTTTTTTTCTCACGTAGCTCAGATTTTTTTTCTTCTGTAATATCCAGGATAGTTCCTGAAATTATGTTTTGATTAATTGTTGCATTCAGAAGAGCATGAACGAGCTTTCCTTTTTGGGTAATTAAATCTATTTCATAGTTGGATACTTTTTTGTGCTTCTTGAGTTCTTTAATGAGTGTTTTTCTATCTTCCTTATCATTGTACAGTGTTTTCACAATTCCATTTGAGAATTTATGGGAAACATCAAAGCCCATAATGTTTTTAAAAGCATCGTTTCCAAAAATGACATCCCCTTTAATATTGGATTTGAATACACCCACCAGGGCATTATCAATAAGGTCTCTGTATTTTTCCTCTGATTCCATTAATTCATTTTCAGCCTGTTTCCGGAAAAGAGCCAGGGCATAAAGATTTGCTAGTTTTTCAATACTTTGCAGGTCATAATCGTTGAATCCATTATCCGTATTTGCCAGGGCAATTTGTCCGATTACCTCACCTTTCACCATTGCAGGTGCAGTGAGAAAACTTTTAATTGGAACATGGCCCTGCGGCAGACCCCTGGAGGATTTATGCTTTGATGGTGTATTTGAATAGAATGCTTTTTTGGTATTCAGGGTATGGCCCCAGAGTCCGTTGTATGAGCTTTTACCTTTAGGGAAAGATATTCTTTTATTCGAGACATCGCATTGGTTTAACATGGAAGATAGAGTATGCAGGATATTCTCACTGCTGTCAGGATCAATGCTGGAAACATAGCCATACCTGGCTCCTGTTAGTCCCAGGGCAGTATTATGAACAAGGTCGGCAATTTTTTGAATGGAGAGTCCGGGGGCAATGATTTCATGACTAAGTTCAGAAAACACCTTGTTAATGCTGGTTTCTAATTTCAGCCGGGATTCAGATTTTTTCCTCTCCGTTATGTCAAAGGAATAATGAAGGGCCAGCATATCGTTAATATATACCCAGTGCTCATCGTGAACCTCTCCATCCCTTTTGTACTCAATATTAAGATGCTTCTTTTTTTTATTTAATTCCTGCAGTTTACATTTTTTACATGGCTTTTCTAGTTCCGGATTGTATTCATAGCATTTCTTCCCTGGTATGGTTCCAGTTTCAATAGCATTGGCATTGGCAGCTATAACCTGATAGCTTTTTATATCAACAAGCATGGCTTTTGCAGGTATATGGTCAAGGAAGATTTGGGACAGGGAAGTTTGAGTCTCCAGTGCTTTTTCAATGTTTAAATTGGCTTTCCTGAGTTTAAATTCATGAACTTCTCTTTTTACGGATGAGATCAGGCGGCTCAGGTTGTCTTTCAAAATATAATCTTTTGCACCTAATTTCAACACCTCAACTGCCTTCTCCTCTCCAACCATTCCCGAAACAAGAATAATAGGCAATTCGGGCCTTTTTTTGGCAATTATATTTATAGCATCTGCTCCAGTGAAACCCGGGAGATAATAGTCACAAAGTACCAGGTCCCAATCAGGTTTTTGAAGCTCACTTTCCAGTTTCTTGATTTCCCAAACGCGAGTGATTTTGTGATCAATTTTTCCGCGATCAAGTTCAAAACCAAGCAGATCAGCATCATCTCTGGAGTCTTCTATCATTAAAATGTTGACTGGCTTTTTCATATGATTAAAAATTGTATTTTTTACTGTTGCTGACAATCATGTTTCAAGTGCAAGTTATTGCATACAACTTAGTCAGGGTGTAAGGTCTGAGTAGGATGTTTTGTAGGTTAATTCTAATTTATGTGTAAGGGATTCCTTACAGAAGAAAGGATGAAGGATGAAGGGTGAAGGATGAAGGATGAAGGATGAAGGATGATTGATG
>JAYEGO010000392.1:0-2649 GCA_034659155.1 Bacteroidota bacterium
AGTGTATAAAGGCCAACCTTTGTCCTGACAAACCCACTGACTTGCTAAAGCTCTCAACTATTATCACATTTTCCATTTGTGATAAGTCACTGAACATGGGTTCGTCCCGATCATAAAAAACACGACGGTACGGGCTGTCAAAAATAACTGTTGCACCACTTTTATTCAAAACCCTAACTGTTTCCAAAACTTCCCCGTCATCATATTTATTCCCAACAGGATTATTAGGATCGCAAATAATTACAGCAGTATTTTGCAGCGTATCCGAGAGGCTTTTTAAAGCCGGAAGGCTGTTGTAAGTTTCATTCTGAACATTCCTGATTTTAGAAATATGCGCATAGGCTCCCCAATAAAACCTGGGCAGTAAGATTTTCTCAATATTCAGAGTTTGAAAAACAAGATCGAGACCTCCCATACCACCAGCTGAAATGGTAAGATTATCGTCCCTGGTCTGGCCATGAAAATACACCTCATTAATAGCAGATTTCAATTTAGGGAATCCTGAATTTGGAGGATAAACCTGGATTGTAGTTGAATTAAAATCAATCTGCTTAACCACTTCTTTCAAATCGATATTGCATACTGAATTAACTCCCCTGTTCAGATACAGATATTCCCTGCCACTTTGTTCACTAAGTTTTTTGATTTTTTCTCCTATGCCAACTATGGCTGAAAAACGAGCCCCACTCTGGTTGATTTTCATATTCAATTTTATTAAATCACATTATACATTAAAGATGTATTACTTCATCATAGGCCGCAGCCGCAGCTTCCATTATGGCTTCAGACATCGTTGGATGGGGATGTACCGACTTGATCATTTCATGTCCGGTAGTTTCCAGCTTTCGGGCTACAACTATTTCCCCAATCATTTCTGTTACATTTGCTCCAATCATATGCGCGCCCAAAAGCTCACCATACTTTGCATCAAAGATTAATTTCACAAAGCCATCTTTATGACCGGCAGCACTGGCCTTCCCGGAAGCAGTGAAAGGAAATTTGCCAATCTTGATTTCCATTCCTTTTTCTATGGCTTGAGCTTCTGTAATACCAACAGAAGCTACTTCAGGAGAAGTATAAGTACAGGCAGGAATGTTTTCATAATCAAGTGCCTGAGGATCCTTGCCGGCAATTTTCTCAACACAAATTATTCCTTCAGCAGAAGCAACATGAGCCAGAGCCTGGCCATGCACAATATCGCCAATAGCATATATGCCCGGGATATTAGTTTGGTAGTAATCATCTACTTTTACTTTTCCTGCTTCCAACTCAATTCTAATATCTTCCAGTCCGATTCCTTCTAAATTTGGACTGATTCCAACAGCAGACAGAACTATTTCTGCTTCAATCTCTTCTAATCCTTTTTTAGTTTTCACACTGACTTTGCACAATTTGCCGGATGTATCTACAGATTCCACTGATGAATCTGTCAATACTTTCATTTTTGCTTTTTTAAAGGAGCGTCCAAGCTGTTTAGATACTTCCTCATCCTCAAGTGGAACAAGATTTGGAAGAAATTCTACCAGGGTAACCTGGGTGCCCATAGTATGGTAAAACCAGGCAAATTCACTACCTATAGCTCCGGATCCAACCACCAGCATTGATTCAGGGATCTTATCTAAAGTCAATGCTTCACGATATCCTATAATCTTTTTTCCATCTTGTTTTAAATTGGGAAGTTCTTTTGACCTGGCACCGGTGGCTATAATAATATGATCAGCTGTATAAACATCTGTCTTTCCATCTCCCAGACTCACTTCTATCTCATTTGCAGATTTCAATTTCCCAAAACCATTTATCTGATCAATTTTATTCTTCTTCAATAAGAATTGTACGCCTTTACTCATTCCATCCGCCACATTCCGGCTTCTATCAACAATCTTCTTCATGTCAGGTATAGGTTCATCCTTTAAAATGATACCATATTCTTCGGAGTGCTTCAGATAGTCAAAAACCTGAGCACTTTTTAAAAGTGCTTTTGTAGGGATGCAACCCCAGTTTAAACAAATTCCACCAATTTCATCTTTTTCAATCACTCCTACTTTCATTCCTAACTGGGAAGCTCTGATTGCAGCCACATATCCACCCGGGCCACTTCCGATAATTAAAAGATCATATTTCATATTATTCAATGTTTTATTTCCAGTCAAAGTTAAAAATAACTTATAACAATTCTTCTCAATATTGAGATTGTCGAAATGTTGACTGAAAAACTAAACAAATTATTTCTGGAGTTATGCTAATTGTGCTTTTGAAACAGCCCCGGAAGGTAATAGCAGAGGTGGGACATCATTCCAATATTCCATTAATCCATTATTTTGTATAAACTCTCTGAATGTTTTACATTTGAGATTGCAAATTCTTTTTGACTTTAACTGAATTTCATAATAATGACTTCCGATCATGAAAGCAGGGACAATATTTTGAATTTGAGCCAATTTATTGGCAAGGATGAAAAACTCATGACTTACCTGCATAATCTGAACTCTGTTGAGCTGGCTAATGAGATAATGAAAAATGGCTTCAATTTTGAAAATCATCTACTTAATACTACAGATCTTGTTTCTCCGGACGATCTGGTTGAAGTCACTTATTTCATGAATATCCGCAAAGCCTACGGGAATATTACATTGATTATACAAATCAACA
>JAYEGO010000393.1:0-2645 GCA_034659155.1 Bacteroidota bacterium
GAAATTGCTGACACATTAAATAATCTAAACATTGTTCAAAATGCATATAAAGGCATTGCACACACCTACCAGGGAATAGGAAATTACAGAGAAGCTTTTAATAATTATGTTTTATTTCAGGAAATCAAAGATACCCTTTTGTCGGCCCAAATACACAATCAGATAGCCGAGCTTGAAACTAAATACCAGGCAGAACAAAAAGAAAAAGAGATTAAACTAAAAGATATTGAACTGGAAAAAAACGCAACTGAAATTAAACAGAGAAAATTTCAAAGAAATGCCCTTCTGCTTGGAATATCCCTCGTGTTTCTTCTCGCTCTTGCAATTTATAGAAGCTATATACAAAAACAAAGAGCCAATATAATTCTCAGTGACCAGAAAGCTGAAATTGAAGAAAAGAATCAAGAAATTACTGCCAGTATTCGATATGCTAAAATCATTCAAAATGCCTTATTGCCACATCCTGAATTTGTAAAAGAATTGTTTCCTGATTCCTTTATTTTTTATCGTCCTAAAGATATCGTAAGTGGTGATTTTTACTGGTTTGCAGAAAGTGAAAAATACCGTTACGTTACTGCTGTAGACGCTACGGGCCATGGTGTTCCCGGAGCATTTATTTCTTTGCTTGGATTCAACCTTTTAAACACCATATTTAAAGAATATCATAATATTGGGGCTGCTGAATTTCTTAATCAATTAAACATTGGTTTTAGCGAAAGAATGTTTAAAACCTATGAAAAAGAAGCTCTTATGGACAGCATGGATCTTGCCATATGCAGAATTGATAAGGACAAAAGGCAGCTCGAATACGCAGGAGCATATAATCCTCTATGGATTGCAAGAAACGGAGAAATGATTGTTCAAAAAGCAGATAAGCTCTCTATAGGATCCTTTACTGAATATCCAGACAGGCAATATACTCCCCACAAGATAAAATTGGAAAAAGGTGATATGGTTTATTTATTTTCAGATGGCTATGCAGATCAGTTCGGGGGACCAAGATCAAAAAAATTCATGTATAAGCAACTCAAAACTCTTTTGCTTGAGAATTACCAAAAAGACACCCTTACACAAGAAAAAATTCTTGATCAGAATTTAAAGGCCTGGAAGGGAGACCAGGAACAAATTGATGATATCATTATCATTGGGATTCGTATTACATAAACTTAAATTAGCTACAAATGAGACTTTTATTAATAAGCAATTCAACAAATGCAGGCGAAGAATACTTAAGCCACCCAAAAGAAAACATAAAAGAATTTCTGGGTAACGAAAAAATCACCTGTCTTTTCATCCCCTATGCTGCGGTAAGCTTTTCGTTTGATGACTACGAAAAGAAAGTGCAGGATAGGTTTGTTCAATTGGGACATGAAATCCAGTCTATTCACAAGTTTCTGGACCCGGTTCAGGCAATTCAGGAAGCAGAAGCGGTGGTCGTTGGAGGGGGAAATACCTGGCAATTAACCAAAATGATGCAGGAAAAGAATTTACTTGATCCTCTCAGGGAAAAAATCCAGGATGGAACACCATACATTGGCTGGAGTGCCGGATCTAATGTTGCCTGTCCAACAATCAAAACCACTAATGATATGCCCATCTCCCAGCCTCTCGATTTTAATGTTCTTGGAGTAATTCCATTTCAAATAAACCCCCATTATCTCGATGCAAATCCCGAAGGTCATGCCGGTGAAACCCGTGAAATGCGAATTGAAGAATTTATTGAAGCAAACCGCGAGATATTTGTTGTGGGCTTGAGAGAAGGAACTATGTTGCAACAGGAAGAAGACAAGTTAAGTCTAATAGGGCCAAGGAAAGCCAGGATTTTCAAGTATGGTCAGGCTCCCATTGAGGTTGACCCTGGATCAAACATAAATTTCTTATTAGATTAATCCTTTTAGAACATTCTAAAATCATGGACTGAAATACCAACAAATTCAATTAATAAACTGCCATGATTAAATTCGTTAAACGATTTCTGGTTGGACTTCTGGTCGTCCTTGTGCTGGCAACAGGAGCCAGTATCATTCTCCTTGAAACCAATAAGGATTTAATTACCCGGAAACTTGTTGAGGAACTCAACGACCAGTTGCTTACCCGGGTGGAGGTTGGGAAAATTAAATATACCATCTTCCATCGACTTCTGCACGTTACTGCAAATTTTAAATCCGTAGTTGTTTTTAATCCAGACTCCTTTTCTATAAAGAGCATGAAATATATTGAAGGAGGAGACACCCTGTTGCTTGTAAACAATATTTATCTCGATATTGACCTCTCTGATTTGTTGAATAAAAGAATTAATATCAGCAAGCTTGAATTAGATAAAGGAAGTGTTTTTTTACGGGTAGACAGAAATAAAAAAGCAAATTACAGAATATTTAAACCAGAAGAAGAAGGGAGCACCGAAAAAACTTTTCAACTAAATCTTAAAAATCTTGAACTCCATAATTTCCAGTTTTTAGTTAACAATGAGTTTTCAGGCTCCTTAATAAAAGGAACTACCGATAAGACAAAACTTAATCTAAAAAGCTCTGAAATTGAGCTTCAATCTAACTTTCTGGTTTACAATTTCAGGCATAAAAATAAAGTCCTGGCTAAAAACAGAAAGGGTAAAACCAATATCACATTTGTAATAGAAGAGAAGAAAT
>JAYEGO010000394.1:0-2640 GCA_034659155.1 Bacteroidota bacterium
TTCATATTCCTTTACTCTTGATTCGATATATTGAAATTGTTGATCTCTATCGGGGTGCTGTGTGGTTGAAATTGACTTTCGGTTCAATTTTAAAGAATAACCAATGGCTTTTAATACTTTCCCTGCAGTGTTTGGAGAAATATCAATTCCCTTGCCCTTCAATGTTTTACTTAACGAGTAGGTGCTTTTTCTTGTCCAGTTCAATGATTTTCCCATTGGGTCACCGGCTGTTTCCGGTTCCATTATCTCTTCAATCAATTTCAGGATTTTTTCGTTTTTTTTAGTGATGGTCTGCCTGCCCCTGTGTTCCGTATTCTCGAGAAATCAACATCTTTTGTTAATAATTCTTCCCTCCCCCGGGCTACCGTTTTTTCATTTATGCCAAGCTTTTCTGATACAGCTTTGTCTCCTCCATAACCTGTTTGTATCGACTCTAATCCTGCGTATAGCCTGAGTTGCTTTTCATTTAACCCGTTCAAAAATAAACCCAGGCATTCTGCATAGGTTGAAACCGGTTGAAATATACGTTGGTTTCGTTGTTTTAATTGGTCAGCTATTTTACCGGGATGGAAATACACGAAATTATTGCCTGTTTGCTCCCTGATTATTTGATTATTCCGGCATAGGGCCAACAAAACATTATGAGGGGTAACTTGTAATATTTCCTGTAACTCTTTTGCAAGGTAACCTTCTTCTGATTGTTCTAATAAAGATATGATTGTGTTTCTTAAAGTACCCGAACTTGAGAAATGTACATCGTTGTAATGCCATAAACCATGAAGATCAAATCTTGCAAGCCTTTTTAGTGAACCTTAAATCCGCAAATAAATTGTTAACAAAATAACCAAGTCACTGTGCATAAATAATATACACAGTGCTTGGCCGGTAAATCTTATCACCTATTTTAGTGATAGCAAACATTAAAAAAGATTGATAAGCATTTACAGCCATGAATATACAGAAGTTAAACAGTTCAGTAAGTCCTTTTGCAGGAATTTCTTTTGCAAATAACAGTTTCAATAAAAGCGGATTAAGTCAACTTGTAGATAATGAGCTTGGTAGAAGGGTGAAAACAGTTGGTTTTGACTATAGTGAAATTTTCAGAAATTTATCGAATGTCTTTTTAAGCGGAGGCGGTGTAATAGAGGATATCAGCACACATCTGGGAGAACATTTAAAAATGATACCCGGTAATAATGTACCAAGCCCCGACACTGTTCTTCGCGCCATTAAAGAGTTATCTACACCAAATACATCATTTAAGTCACAGAATTGTATTGATTACGATTTCAACATCAATACCAAGTTAAACAAGCTGAATGTTAGGGCCTTATTGCATACTGGGCAGCTCAAATCCAATCATAGCTATGATTTTGATTACGATAACCAAGTAGTTGCCAATAATAAATATGACGCCAAACGAACATACAAAAAGAATAAGGGCTATGTACCAGGCATAGCAACTATTGGAGACAAAATTGTATATGTTGAAAACCGAGATGGCAATGCAAATGTGAAGTTTGAACAAGCAGGAACACTAACAAGAGCATACGAACTGCTAAAGTCAGAGGGCATATCAGTAAACCGCTCAAGAATGGATGCCGGATCTTATGCCAAAGACATAATAGATGTAGTGGCCCAGAACAGTAAACGGTTCTATATCAGAGCAAATAAGAGCGCTAGTCTGTTTGAGCAAATAAGTGAGATTTCAACATGGGAAAGTGTTGAAATCAATTATCAGAACTATGAAGTGGCATCAATCCCTTTCAAGCAGTTCTTTGAGGACAGGAATTATCGATTAGTGATAATGAGAGAGAAAAGCGATAGTAATCAGATTGACATATTTACTCAGGATACATTTGTCTACAGATCTATTTTAACTGATGATTGGGAAAGCACAGAAAAAGAAGTAGTTGAGTATTACAACAATAGAGGCACAAGTGAAAAGGTTTTTGATGTAATGAATAATGACTTCGGTTGGAAGCACTTGCCTTTTTCATTCCTGAATGAGAACAATGCGTTCATGATTATCTCAGCTATGATAAAGAACTTTTACAACTTCTTCGTAGCCATAGTATCTAAGACATTTGAAGGAATCAATCCAACAACACGGTTAAAGCGATTTGTTTTCCGTTTTATTACCGTTGCAGGAAAATGGGTGTATCAAGGCCGGCAATGGGTGCTGAAATTGTACTCAAAACTCCCATATGAACAGTTAACCTGCTGAGAAAATCGGATAAAAGAAGTGCAATAATGGGAGACTTATACCCTGAAATAATTGAGAGAAAATTATTATCACTTGATATAGAGTTGTTTACGAAATCTGATTTTATGGAAACCAAATTATCTTTCTAAAAATCCAAGAGCGATCAATCAAACGCAATCATATCATGTATAGAAGCCATAAAAGACTCTCATTTGCTTGGGAAAACAATATATTTTCCCATTTCTCCATTCAATGTGGGAAGAATCAGGGTGATTTTTAATTTTTTAAATTTGTTGCGGATTTAAGGTACTCTGTTAATTCTATTATTGACAATATGGAAACCAACTAACAGATTATTCAGTACACTTCTCTGTATACCGTTATTTTCAGTAGCGGTTATCGCCTGGATATCCGGGAATCCTTTCAATGGCCTA
>JAYEGO010000395.1:0-2639 GCA_034659155.1 Bacteroidota bacterium
CTGGGAAAGGATAGCCATGTGATCCCCCATCCTGGAGAGGCAAGTGCTCATGCGGCTCAAACGATACTTTACTCACACAGCTATGTGCTCCATTT
Organism: Bacteroidota bacterium; assembly: GCA_034659155.1. Classification (GTDB taxonomy): domain Bacteria; phylum Bacteroidota; class Bacteroidia; order Bacteroidales; family VadinHA17; genus JAYEGO01. The sequence continues at coordinate 96 of JAYEGO010000395.1, forward strand.
GGGATATACATGCTGTTGTTGTATGGGTTGATGGCGGGGGTGGTGATGTTGTAAAGAAAGAAGCCAAAATCATCATTATGGTCAATCTCAGGATAAAGACTGTTTAGCTCCAAACTAATAGTACTCACATTCTGTGTTGCCGGAGGTGTAATAGCAGGGTCATAATCGAAATGCAACAGGCGAACCGGTATTACACCAAGCTTGTGCTCATCGGTTTTCTGATGAACGTAAATATTTCCATCGTATGGATTATTAAAAATAGAAGTAGCCTGCCCGTCATATTCTGTCATTAAAGTAAAAACGGGGTCATCATTTTCATCATAATCAAATGAAAAAACTTTAAATATACGATGTCTGGGAGCATTGGTAGGGTGTTGTGGGTCATCTCTCAAGGCAAACAACACATCATGCTTTGGGCTGTATGTAATGTCGTTGAAATTCTCACCCGTTATCGAATTGATAGAACCCGGATCATTGTAAGGAGGGGTAACTTCGTAGAAATACCGGGAGCCAATGATAAACAATTTTTCTCCGTACCGGGATGGAATATCCGGGTTTCCGTTATCAGGGCAAATGATTTTACCAGGAGCCGTTAATAGTACGGATGCTGAAATCAGATTGTTATCAAATTCAATTAATACGCCTGAATTCTCGCTGAAATTGATTATGCTATTTGATGATGCGTTATAGGGACTCATTACATAGTTTTGCGGATTTATCGTAGCGTATACTTTGCCATTGTGTTGATTATAGCAAAAATGCGCGTTATAAAAGTCACTGTTTATCCAAGTAGTAGTAAGTGAACTTACATCACTAACCTCCAAAAGTGGATATGTATCATCCAGGGCGGAGAACACAAAAACCTTTGGATGACTTCCTGCTTGATAATTCATATCAGCCGCAACATATAGTTTCCCATCAGGAGAAATGAACATTTTTTTTGCAAAATATGATAAGTCGGCCCCTTCTTTTAGTTCAATCGGATCATTAATAGAATTGTCTGTATCATTATTAAAAATTAAAACCCTTGCAGCCCTATTTTCAAAATATCCATTTTCTGATATCAGAAAGTGATCAAGAAAGGGATTGTATATGCAATCACCAATAGGAGCTGTTATTACATCACCGAGGTGAAAGCTATTGATGTTATGTGCTTCCGAATTATCATAAACATAACATCCGGTATTATAGGTGTTTAGCTTGTTAAAAAAATAAAATTTGTCACCATCATTATCCATACAAACATGGTTTGCCTGATAGCCGTTTTCAATCTTCTGTCCAACTGCAAAGGAATTATCAAGTTCTTGGATGCCATTAGATCCAACATTCATAACAAACTTATTCCCATTGCTATAACTTATTCCTTTTCTAAAAAAGTTGTTTTCAGAAATCAGTTTACTATTACTTTTATATCCGCTGGACGTATGATATAAATAACTAATTTCATCTTCTTTGCATATTAATGCTGTGGATTTTGAAACGCTTACAAGGTCAATAGGTGTGTTAAAATCTTTAAATAATGGCAATGAAGTGGAACTATCAGTACTTAAGCCCTCAATAAAGGTTAAGGTATCATTGGGTGTTCCTGTAAATTGAAAGATGCTGATATCGTGCGAAGAACTAAATGAAGGTTCAATATTGGATGGATCAGCTGCATACGATAAAACTATGTGTTGGCAATCTGACATGTATATCATATCAGTAATTTTTTGACTTGGTGATGGTGATGCTATCCAATTAATTGTAGACAAAACATCCGTATGTTCCCCATCAAGAACAAAAATATCAGGGCCATACACTGTTTCTCCGGGAAATCTGTAAGGATAAGCAATTATTTTATGTGTACTATTAGTTGTGTTGTGTACATAATGCAAACCGCCAAACTTATAATACTCGCAAGGGTCAATAATGATTCCATAATTGTTAAGATCCACATTGTATGTCTTCAAAAGGTAAACAATTGGATTGTGAGAATAATTAATACCCCATACTTCTAAACGGTTCATTTTAGATAAATAAAAGAAATCGGGAATATTTGAACTAACGTTTCTGTTAAACTCAATATCTGAAATATTCGCATATTCGTAATTAACTGTGTTTGAATATTCGTGTTCTGCAAGTATAGCCGGAGAGTCAATAGTCCCCTGACTTTGGGTGTTGTTGATATCATATGCAACTACTTTATCGAGCGAATAAACGAAAATGTAGTTTGGGGTTTTGATTATATCTCCAATTATGGCCCCCCCGCCATCCATAGACGGGACTGGAATATTCCCTGTAAATGTTTGTGAGATAATTGATAAGGGGAAAAGAAAAAAGAATAGTACAATTAAAATTGAGGATGCTTTATAATATTTGGTTTGTGTTTTCATGAAATCTGATATTGACGGTAAATAAAAAGGGTTAAACCAAAAAAGGTTCTTCAATATCATTAAGGTGGCTTTAACAGTCTAACCTTCTCTCTCTCTCTCTCTCTCTCTCTTCAAAATCATGGCACATAGGTTTTTGATTTTGTTGATTTGAAATTTCAAAAAGATAATATTG
>JAYEGO010000396.1:0-2636 GCA_034659155.1 Bacteroidota bacterium
CCAAGTTTATTTTTCTTTTTCAGGCCACCACATTTTCCCAGAAAGAGAACAGCTTTTGGCTTAATTGCGCTCAGTAGGTCCATAATTGTAGCTGCATTGGGACTCCCCATACCAAAATCTATTATGGTAAGGTCTTCATGGGTGGCATTTGGCATATTTGTATTCAGTCCATTTATGCTTACATTATTCCATTTGGCAAAGAGTTCAACGTAGTAGGGAAAATTTGTAAGTAGAATATATTTCCCGAAGTTTTCAAGATCGATTCCTGTATATCTTGGCAGCCAGTTTCTTGCTATTTCATTTTTTGTCTTCATACTTTTTTCTTTATGCATTGTTCATAATATGTGTCAATTTTACCTGGTTTTGTATAAATAAATTGACTTATTATTACATTTGCGAAGATACTAAATTGTATTGTTTAAAATGGAAAGATTAAATCTTCCTGAATACTCTTTTAAAATTCGGAACAGGGGAGGAAGGATATATATATATGATTCTTTCAGGAAGAAGGAAATTTTGCTCACTCCCGAAGAGTGGGTAAGGCAGAATTTTCTTCAGTATATGGTTTGTGAGAAAGAATTTCCTGCTTCCCTGATCAGTGTGGAAATGAGTTTTCGTTTGAATAAGCTTGCAAAGAGGGGGGATATTGTAGCTTTTGACAGGAGTGGTAAGCCTTTGTTATTGGTGGAATGCAAGGCAAGTTCAGTAAATATTTCACAGAGCACATTCGATCAGATTGCAAGATATAACATGAGCCTGAAAGTTGATTATTTAATTGTAACAAATGGGCTTCAGCATTTTTGCTGTAAGATGGACTTTGAGAATAAAACATATGATTTTTTGAAAAGTATTCCTTCTTTTCATCAGATTGGGGGTTAAGCAAGATATGTGTGTATATGGACTTTAGTCCAAAATATTTTTAAGATTACTCCGATTTTTGAATCTTAAATAACTGAACCACAAAGGATCACAAAGCACACACTAAGTTACACAAAGTAGAATTACATCTTATTTTAAATAAGTAATTAACTTTTGAGACAGCCTGAATTTAAAACTATCTTCAATTAATCTTTAATAAATAGTCATTTCTTATAAGTTGCAACAGGAACTCACTCTGCCATTCCTCATTTTCATAGATCCATTCTTTTTTTTCACCTACAACTTTAAAACCCTGTTTCCTGAATAAAGCAAGGCTTGAGATATTTTTCTCAGAGATATTACAATAAAGCTGATGAAGCTCAAGAATTCTAAAGCTATATTCAAGTAAAACTTTCAGGGCGGAGTTAGCATAGCCTTTTTCTCTATTATTTGAGTCCTGGATTAATATGCCCATTCCTGCTCTTCTGTGCAGTGGGTCAAAATCAAAAAGATCAATAGTTCCGATTGTCTCGGTTTTATCTTTTGATTTAAGGTCAATCATCCATCTTACCTGCCTGGATTGGTAAATATCAGCCTGGGCATTTTTCACAAATTGTTCGATGCTATGTCTGGAGAAGGGAGTAAGGGTATTGCTTAGCTTCCAAATATTTGGGTCATTCTCCCAACTATAAAGAAGGTCAATATCTGCGGGCTCTAGAGCTCTGAGCCTGATTCCTTTATTTTCAAAAGAGATTGAAGGATTCAAAGATTATTATTTCTTATCCTTGATTTCGAATTCAAGGTTGCCGGTTATAACAGAGTAAGATAGTTCTCCTGTATCTTTATTGAAATGTATGGTTCCAATGACTTGTTTACTAAAGATATCAATGATCTGGATATCAAAGCTAGTTTCAAAATTCAGATTCAGACCTTTTGTATCAATCAGACCTTCAACAGGCATCAACTCAGTGGTTTCTTCCTGGAATATTTCAATGAGATAGATGTCCTCTTTTCCTTTTCCTTCCTGTAGTATCTTAGGCATGTAGGCAACAGACCCATTCCCAACAGGTGCATAACAAATGTCATCGCCGGTGGTATTAATCGGGTAGCCAATGTTTACCGGGGTATTCCAAACACCATCTTCATTAGTACTGCTGTAAAATACATCAAAGCCCCCCATATTATAATGACTTTTTGAGCTGAAGTAAAGTATTTTTCCATTCTGACTGATATTGGGATAATCTTCAGCATATTCGGTATTAATGACAGTCCCAAGATTTATTGCCGGACCCCAGAATCCATTGGCATCTCGCTTTGACTTGTAAATATCAAACCCACCAATACCTCCACGACGGTTACTTGCAAAATATATGATTTGCCCATCTGCAGACAGGGAAACATGGCTCTCAGCACGGGCAGAATTTATATTTGCATTAAGGGGTTCCATTTTTGTCCAGAAGGTGCCATCAAATCGACTTATATAAATGTCCCGGTTATCATCTTCGCCCTTCACCAGGTAAATTTCATTTTTGTCATTTGAAATGGCACAGGGAACAACGTCTCCATCAGATCCAACCTGGGGATTAATATTTTCAGGTTCAGTCCAGACACCATTTTCTTTTCGGGAAATGAAAATTCCGTTGTAGAATTTCAATTCACTCATAAAAACCAGCATATTCCCATCAGCACTGGTTGCCGGACGATGGTTTGCAACCCCTGAATTTACAGGCTCTTCAAGATTTGTGATTTTCACATTAATAGGTATATCCTGAATGATT
>JAYEGO010000397.1:0-2632 GCA_034659155.1 Bacteroidota bacterium
TAAAACCTAAAGGAAAAAGGAAAAGCGGGTCAATACGCTGATAATCAGAAGTGCATCTTGAATATTTTTGCCTGGCAGAGATGGCTTAAATACTTCCTATTTCACCTGTTTTGTGCAATGGGTCACCCACCTTTAGATTTTCATGTTAAGCAGCTGAACTTGCGATGGTGATGGCTGTAAAATTTTGAATTTAACTTGTTGTGACTTGGGTAATATATATCGAAGCTGCCTTATTTCTTTTATTTCGTTAATAGCTTTTTCAGGAGATAAGTTGATATTGCTTTTCTTTAATAAACGTTCAAGTTCTTTGTAAATCGCATAAGCAGTAAAACATACGCAAATATGAGCTTCTATCCTGTTTTTTAGGCGATGGTAAATTGGACGTATTCTTAAATCTGTTTTCGATATGCGGAAAGCTTTTTCAACCTGCCATAGCTGACTGTAGTTTTTAATTACTTTGTTTCTTGACAAACTTGTATTAGTAACATATCCTTTTAATCCATCCCACACACTATCAGCTTCATATTTTTCATAATCAATAGTAATATTTACTTCTCCTGATAATTTTAGATATTTATTGTAGCCCCGGTTATTTATATGTTCTTTTGATAACTTACCGGTACGCACTCTTTTTTCTAATCTTATTAAACCTTTTTTCCTGTTCTTCTTGTCGTTGTGGGCTCTTTGAAGCGAATAACTGACAATTAGTCTTCCATTCTTGCTTTTTAGTTCCTTCGGTTTTCCTTGTTCAACTTCAAGCTCAATTATCTTTGTTTTTATTACTTCTGTTTCATTTTTTAATCTACCACCAAGTATATATTCATATCCATTCTCCCGCAGGGCATCAATGTTCTTTTGTGATAGTAAAGCTGCATCTGCCACTATTATTGGTCTGCCTATGTCAAATTTCTTTTGGAAAACCTCAAGTACAGGTATCAATGTTTTTGTTTCAGAGGTATTGCCCTCGAATATTTGATAACCAATCGGATAACCTTGGCTACTGACCAACAACCCAATCATTATTTGCGGATGTTGATGTTTCCCATCTTTGTTAAAACCCGGTATCCTGTAATCATCCTCTTCCGAAGCTTCAAAATATAAAGTGGTCATGTCATAAAAAACAACACCAATTTTCCCTTTTAAAACCTTTTTTGTGTGCCCGAATGATATTTGCTCTATGGTTGGCTTTAATTTGGCATTTAACTCATCTAAAAAACGGTAAACGGAATAAACGCTGACATTCATTACTAAATGCCGCTTAAAATAATCTACTGTTTTTAATTTACTGCCAGGGTATACCAATCGGCACAAGACCAGATTTTTAAAATAGTTGGGGCACCCATCATCAGGAAACCCGATTTTATTATAAATCTTTCCTAATATTAATTCAGTACCAACAATCTGCAAATGGTCATTTGCGATGCTGTTTACAAAATTTTCGATTACTAAATCATCATGTTCCACAAAGAGCGATTGCATGCCTTGAAGCCGTCCTAGTTCAGCCTTTGCCAATTGTATAAGCAATTCTTCTTCCCTTTGTGTTTTTGCACAACCTATCGTCTTAAGGAGTTTGTTTTTCCTTCTAATTTTTGAGAGTATCTGAATACTTATGCTTCCACTTTTGTTCCTCTTTTTACGTATAAACATACCGTAAAAATAGCATGGGTCACCCAAAATCCAAATTATTAAAAGCTAATTCGTTGATTATCAGTAGTGCCTTTTAAGGGCGTTCACGTCGCGCACAAAACAGGAAACAAGTTCTTCGTCATTTAAGTATGAGCAGAAATAAGTTTTTCGAAGAGTTTGGCATATAACAGATATCCCTTATCAGGTTAATGAGATATGAGTCTTATAGAAATTAGCCCCAAAATTTAGACAGCAAGTATAATTTGAATAATTACTAAACTTGTTGTTATGAAAAAAAGAACAAAACACACATCAGGCTTCAAAACGAAAGTGGTTCTTGAAGCCCTTCAGGAAAGAGAAACGATCCAGGAAATCGGGAAGAAGTATAACATTCATCCGAACCAGATTTCAACCTGGAAGACCAGGTTTTTATCAGAAGCCAGTACCGTTTTTGAGAAAGGTTATAGAAAGGATGATACAGAAAAGGAAAAAGCTGATCTGTTTAAGAAAGTAGGCCAGCTACAGATGGAGGTTGATTTCTTAAAAAAAGTGTTGGGGAAATAGCAAAAGATGAAAGACTTCAGAAAGTGAAAAAGAAAAATATATTGAGCATCAAGCAACAGTGCGAGCTTTTGGAAGTCTGCCGTAGTAGTTTCTACTATATTCCCCGGGAAGACAGTTCACTGAATCAGGAACTGATGAAACTGATTGATAAGCAATATTTGGAAACACCATTCTATGGAGTGCCAAGAATGACAGCATCCCTTCGGTCATTAGGTCACAAGATCAATCCCAAGCGGATCCGCCGTTTGTACCGACTAATGAATCTGCACGCTATTGGTCCTCGTCCGAACACCAGTAAACCTCATAAGGGCAAGGGACATACCATATTTCCATATTTGCTTCGGAATTTAGAGATAACACACCCTAATCAGGTTTGGTCCCTGGATATTACCTATGTCCCAGTAGGGAATGGCTATATGTACCTGGTGGCCATCATTGACCT
>JAYEGO010000398.1:0-5426 GCA_034659155.1 Bacteroidota bacterium
ATCTATACTCAATCCTGCCGGTCCAACCCACCTGGTAATTAAATCCGAAACACTAAATTTAACAGAGTAACAACAAACCCATCTGCCGATAAGGAAACACCATTTTACGGTTTGTGAAGTAGAGGAAAATCTGAAACTTAAAATCGTTAATCGGTATTCAAAACTACCCGCCTGCAAAAGGAGGAATTAAGGCAATTTCATCTCCAGCTTTTAAGACATGAGTTCCTTTTACAGCCTGTTGATTTACATATACCTGAAATTGGTAGGGTTTAAGCTCAGGATATTGCTGAAACAATTTGTGTTTTAATTCCTTTATGGAAAAAACATCCTTGTATTCAAGCTCCTGTTTTTTTACCAGAGTTGAAAGAATTCCAAATAATAACAATTTTATTTTCATACGCCCATAATACTTTAGTTGTAAATTAATTCATCGTATCAGTGTGCTTCCAGCCAATTTTTTCCGATTCCAAATTCAGCTTTTAAAGAAACCCTTAGAGAAACCACATTTTCCATAATTGGAATTATCATTTTTGTCAAAGCTGATGTTTCGGATTCATAAACATCAAAAACCAGTTCGTCATGTACCTGTAAAATCATTTTAGAGCGCATTTGAGTCATTTTCAGTGCACGATCTACATCAATCATTGCAAGTTTGATAAGGTCGGCAGCGGAGCCTTGAATAGGGGCATTTATTGCATTTCTTTCGGCCATTCCCCTAATCATGGCATTTCTTGATGAAATATCATTTAAAATTCTGCGCCTGCCCATTATTGTTTCAACATATCCGACATCTCTTGCTTTTTTAATACTCTTATCCATATATGTTTTTACCCCGGGGTACGACTGAAAGTATCCTTCTATCAACAACGCAGCATCCTGCCTGGGAATATTAAGTCTTTGAGAAAGTCCAAAAGCTGAAATCCCATAAATAATTCCAAAATTTGCTGTTTTGGCACGACTTCTCATTTCCCGTGTAACATCTTTCAACTTCACCTGGTAGATCAGGGCTGCAGTAGCTGCATGAATATCTTCTCCCTTTTTGAAGGCTTCGATCATAGCTTCATCTTCACTCATATGTGCCATCAATCGCAATTCTATCTGGGAATAGTCTGCCGATAATAATCTGTATTCCGGACCGCTTGGAATAAATGCCTTTCTGATCTCTCTTCCTTTTGCTTCTCGTATTGGTATGTTCTGAAGATTTGGATTTGTGGAACTCAATCTTCCTGTAGCGGCAATTGCCTGGTTGAAGGAGGTGTGTATCTTTCCGGTTTGTGAAGAAATTAATTTTGGTAAAGATTCCACATAGGTGCTCAATAATTTTTTCAATGATCGGTACTCCAACACTTGGGGAATTATTTTGTGTTTGTCTTTTAATTTAACCAGCACATCTTCACTTGTTGAATATTGTTTGCTTTTTGTTTTTCTCGCCCCGCCGGAGATTTTAAGTTTTTCGAAAAGAATTTCTCCAAGTTGCTTCGGAGATGAGATATTAAATTCCTGCCCGGCTAAATTGTGTATATCTTCTTCCAGGGCTAAAAGCTCTTTCCTGAGAATTTTTGAAAATGCATTAAGGGCTTCGACATCCAGCTTAACTCCTGCCCTTTCCATTGAGCACAACACAGGGATCAGGGGCATTTCAATTTTATCTGCAAGAGAAAGCAAAGATTTTTTTGAAAGTTCTTTGTACAGAATTTCTTTAAGCTGAAAACTAATATCTGCATCTTCGGCAGCATATTCTTTAATTTCCTCAAGAGGAACGTTTCGCATACTTTTCTGTGTAGGGCCTTTTTTCCCGATTAGCTGTTCAATTTCTACAGGAGCATAGTTCAAATACATGCCTGCCAAAAAATTAAGATTATGCTTATGATCGGGCTCAATTAAGTAATGGGCAATCATAGTATCAAACAAAGGTCCATTTACATTTATATCATAATTTTTTAAAATATGAATATCAAATTTTAAATTTTGACCTATTTTGGTAATTTTCTCATCTAAAAACAATCCCGAAAATTCCTCCAGAATCTTTCTTGTTTCAGATTTGCTTTCAGGAAAAGGAACATACCATCCATTATATTCTTTATATGAAAAAGCAAGGCCCACCAGGTCAGAATTCAGCACATCCAATCCTGTGGTTTCTGTATCAAAACAAAATTCTCTTTGACGGGCAAGTTCACTGATTAGCTCCCTTCTTTTATATGGAGTATCAGCTAAAACATAGTTGTGTTTAGTATTATGAATATTATTAAGATCCGAAATTGTTTCTTTTGTAGCCGGGCCGGGATCAAAATCATCGAATAAGCTTGCCTGAATATGTGTTTTCACTGCAGGACCCTTAGCCCCCCGTCCCAAAATCCTTGCAGAAATAGTTTTGAATTCAAGCTCCAGAAACAAGCTGGTTAAAGAATCAATGTCAGGAGCCTTTGTTTCAAGGTCCCTTGCAACAAATGGTGTTGATACATTCTGATTGATAGTAACAAGCTTTTTTGAAAGTTTTATCTGATCAATGTTGTTTTCAATATTTTCTCGCTGCTTGCCTTTAAGTGCAGAAACATTGTCAAATAAATTTTCAATTGAACCAAATTCAGATATTAGCTTCTTAGATGTTTTTTCACCTATCCCGGGTGCTCCCGGAACATTATCAGCGGCATCTCCCCATAAAGCCAGCACATCAATAACCTGTATTGGGTCCTGTACCATAAATTTTTCTTGCACTTCTTTTACCGACCACAACTCAGGTCCGGAGCCACCTCTTCCTGGCTTTAACATGTGTATTTTTTCAGATACCAGTTGTGTGAAATCCTTGTCGGGTGTAACCATAAATACTTCAAAGCCTTCTTTTTCTGCTTTTTTTGCCAGAGTTCCAATAACATCATCGGCTTCATATCCTTGTACCTCTATGACGGGAATATTAAACCCCTTTATAATATCCTTAATATATGGAACAGATTTAATGATATCTTCCGGAGTAGCATCCCTGTTTGCCTTGTATTCAGAATACATCTCATGCCGAAAGTTTGGTCCGGGCGGATCAAAAACAACGGCAATGTGACTTGGGTTTTTTGTCTGAATTATTTCATCAAGAGAGTTTGTAAATCCAAAAATTGCTGACGTATTAAGTCCTTTTGAATTGAAGCGGGGATTCCGGATAAATGCAAAATATGCCCGGTATATCAAAGCATAAGCATCTAAAAAATATATGCTATTTTCAGTCAGATCTGAAGTTGAACTATTCATTAATTTTACTGTTTTTTATTGTCGGAAGCAAACCAGTCAGCATATGAGTTTTCTGTTTCAAACAATCTTAAGTTGTGCAGGGAAACATTAACTGGTAGTTTATCGGAGATAATTCCGGCAAAGTGGGCAACCATGTTTTCGCATGTTGGCTGATATTCGCTTATTTCATATTTGTCAAACATTTGATCAATATTTTGCATGAATTTATGTGGGGCATTTTTGCTTACAACAACAGAATGATCAAATCGCTCAATTATATTTTCCTGAACTATTCTTTTCAGATCACCAAAGTCTATGACCATTCCATATTTAATGTTCTCTTTATCCGTTTCGGGAATCCCCGAAACGGTTACCAGTAATTTGTAAGAATGCCCATGAATATTTTTGCATGGACCATTATAATTCCAAAGGGCATGGGCCATTTCAAAATTAAAAATTTTCGTAACTCTTATCATTGCTTTTCATTTTTTATTACACTATAAAGATAAGATCTAAAGGTCAAGGGGTCTAAAGTCGAAGTGTAAAATTATAAACAGGATACTAAGGGCTTGGTGTAGTAAGATATGGGTATTTTAAAACCTTTTACTTTATTCTCCTGCTGAAAATGGAAAGTGGTGGATAGCTAAGGGAACAAGATGTTGTAAATGCAGAATATTGAATAATGGCCTGTTGAAATAAGGTTTATACACACCTGCTTACGCAATTAATAATCTTGGTCAGGTTATCGTGTTTTAAATAGTAAAAAGTGTTTTTACCTTTTCTTTGCGATGCAAGAACTCCCTTGTCTTTTAATATACCTAAGTGGTGTGATGTTGTAGATTGTTCAATGCTAAGGCGCTTATGAATTTCGGTTACTGTAAGTTTTTTTCCTTTATCCAGGTAATTTAATATTGCCAGTCGCATTGGATGTGCAATTGCCCTTAACATGCTGGCCGCAGCTTCCAGTTGCTCTGAATTTAAGTCTTGTATTTTCATTGTTTTAGCTTTAGCTAATTTATAATGCTTTTACTAAATGTCTAAGTATTAATATTTACATTTTTATAAATGCAAATATATAAATACCTGCAAACTCAAAAAACAACAATTATCATATATTACTATCTTTGACAAACAACAAGGAGCTATGTCTAAAATTGATAAAATAAAATTCCCCATAAAGCAAGAAATGAAAGAGTTTGATCGCTTTTTCAAATCATCTTTAAAAAGCAAGGTCCCTCTTGTTGATATAATCACTAATTACATACTCAGAAGAAAGGGAAAACGATTACGTCCGATGTTTGTATTTCTTTCTGCAAAAATGCTTGGTGAAATAAATGAGGCCAGCTATACCGCTGCATCTCTTATTGAATTACTGCATACAGCCACATTAATCCATGACGATGTAGTTGATGAGTCTTATGAAAGGCGTGGGTTTTTTTCCATTAATGCTCTGTGGAAATCAAAAATTGCTGTATTGTTGGGAGATTATCTTCTTTCAAAGGGCTTGTTGCTGGCACTTGAAAAAAAGGAATTTGAAGTTCTCGAAATTGTAGCTGAAGCTGTCAGGGAAATCAGTGAAGGGGAGCTTTTTCAAATTCAAAAGTCCCGAAAACTTGATATTAGTGAAACAGAGTATTTTGAAATTATACGCAAAAAAACGGCTACCCTGATAGCAGCCTGTACTGCGACCGGGGCAAAATCTATAGGGGCTGCGCAAGAAACAATAAGTAACATGAAAGATTTTGGTAAACATGCAGGAATTGCTTTCCAAATTCGTGACGATCTTTTTGACTATCAGAAAAACGGACTGGTTGGTAAGCCCCGGGGAAATGATATCAAAGAGAAAAAGCTTACATTACCACTGATATATTCCCTGGAAAAAGCCAGTCGTAAAAAAAGGAAACATATTTTAAGATTAATTGTCCGGCAGGGAAAATCTTCCGGATATCTTGAAGAGATAATTCGTTTTGTTGAAGATTCCGGAGGAATAGATTATTCTATTCAAAAAATGCATGAATATAAAAACATTGCACTTGAGTCGATTTCTTCCTACCCCGAAAACGAATCAAAACTCGCCCTTATAGAATTGGTTAATTATTCAATTGACCGGAAAAAGTAAAATACCTAAATAGATATGCCGTCCCTATGGGACTTGCCTTATTTTAATCAAATGTTTCCTATAAATATTTTGTCCCTGACGGGACAGGGTT
>JAYEGO010000398.1:5526-10567 GCA_034659155.1 Bacteroidota bacterium
TTGTCCCTGTGGGGACAATATATTTATAGCAGCAAAATCTATAATAACACGAGTCCCTTTAGGGACGATATATTAATATAAATGGCAATGCATTTTAAAAACGTAAAATAGACATGTCGTCCCCATGGGACTTGCCTTATTTTAATCAAATGTTTCCTATAAATATTTTGTCCCTGACGGGACAGGGGGCATGGAAGTGCCATGCTTTAGTTTTACTCGTCTGACCACTTATGGTTAAGGCTGGTAGATAATTTCATCTTTTTACCCGATGAAATAACCAATAGTGGTCTGACGAGTATCTTACAATTAAACCCAATATTATGCGGTTCGGTGTGAACTTAAATTAGAACCACCTCCCCCTGGCGAAAATTATACTTTTCGCTTCAGGAAATTATATTATGAAATACGCAGGAGGTTTGCTTTCTTAATTTGATTCATTCACCAGGGTACTCCTCCTTGAAAAAAAGGAGGAGTATTTAGAACTGGCACTAATTATTTTTCTGGTTAATAGGGCGAAATGTCCTGAATTTCGCAAGGAGGTATACAAGTAAAAGAGAAATATTTCATTCACAAGAGCTTAAACGCTCAAAAAACCTGTCATAAGATGCTAGTTTTTAATGCCTTAACATTTTTTTCTCCTATTCTTTTCTTTTCTCATTTAGAAGAATTTTGGAGGTATTGTATCAATATTTCTGCTTTTGCCCTACCAAGTATCATTTCTAGTTCTTTAAACTTTAGCTTTTTAATCCTTTCCAGACTTTTATATCTGGACAATAATTTTTGAATTGACTTTGGACCGATCCCAACAATTTCATCAAATTCGGAATTCAAAAATTCGTTTGAGCGTTTTTGCCGGTGAAAAGAAATTCCAAATCTATGTGCTTCGTTTCTCAAATTCTGGATCAACCTTAATGATTGTGAATTTTTATCCAGGTATAATGGAACCGGATCTGCAGGAACATAAATTTCTTCCAGTCTTTTGGCAATTCCAAAAACCGGAATTTTTCCTCTCAAATTTAATTCCTCCAGGGCTTCAATTGCTGCAGACAATTGTCCTTTACCTCCATCTACAAAAACTGCCTGTGGCAATCCCTTGTTTTCTTCAAGCAATCTTCTATACCTGCGAAAAATAACTTCTTTCATGGAAGCAAAATCGTTTGCTCCCTTGACTGTTTTAATATTATAATGCCTGTACTCTGATTTTCTTGGTTTACCGTTTCTAAAAACAACACAAGCAGCAACCGGATTTTTTCCCTGAATGTTTGAGTTGTCAAAACATTCAATGTGAACTGGCAACATCTTCAAGTGCAAGTCTTTTTTAAACGCCTCCATCAATTCAACTTTCATTTCCCGTAATTTGGCAATCTCTTGCCTCTTTTTCTTTTCCAACATAAAGTAACTTGCATTTCTTTCCGACAAGTCCAGTAATTTTTTCTTTTCTCCCCTTTTGGGAACAATAAACTTTGTTTCGGGCAGATCATATTCAGGCAAAAACGGAACAAGGGTTTCACGTGAAACATTTCCAAGTTTTTGTTGTATCTCAGTAATTGCCAGCATCATAAGTTCTTTCTTTGTTTCTTCAAGTTTCTTGTTTAATTGTAAAGACCGGGACTGAATAATTGCTCCCCCAACTACTTTTAAGTAATTAACAAAAGCGGTATTCCTGTCCTCAACAATAGTATAAACATCAATATTTGTGATTTTGGGACTTACCACAGTTGATTTACTCCGGTAATTTTCTAATATTTTAATCTTTTCCTTTATATATAATGCTTCTTCATACTTATAATCAGCAGAGTAGTGTTTCATTAATGACTTAAGATATTCCTGCAGTCCATGAATGTTTCCTTTCAGGATTGACCTTACATTTTCTATTATTACCAGGTATTCTTTTTCTGTCTGCCTGCCAACACAGGGGGCTTTGCATTTTCCGAGATGGTATTCCAGACAAACCTTAAACTTTTGCTTATTAATGTTTTGTTCGGTAAGCTTCAGGCTGCAGGTTCTGATTGGATATAATTGCCTGATCAGATCAAGAATAGTTCTCACAAGGACCATGGAGGTGTAGGGTCCGTAATATTCTGATCCGTCATTAGTTTTATTCCTTGTGGTAAATATTCTGGGGAAATTCTCATTTTTAATGCATATCCAGGGGAAGGTTTTGTCGTCCTTTAACAACACATTATATTTTGGCTGATACTTCTTTATCAAATTATTTTCAAGCAGCAGGGCGTCTGACTCAGAATCAACGATAATGTAATTCATTGATTGGATCCTGGAAACCAGAATGCGTGTTTTCCCTGTATTTTTCTTTGCAAAATAAGAACCAACTCTTTTTTTCAGATTTTTTGCTTTTCCAACATAGATTACCTCATCTGTCTCATTAAGATATAGGTATACACCTGGGCTAGAGGGTAATATGCTGACCTGGGGTTTTAAATTGTCACTATGTGCTGTTGCTTTTACCACAATAGGAATGGTATGTTTTATTCATTTTCGATAAAAAGCGACACGGGTTTGAACTGCTGTACATCAAACAGGCCCTTGTCGCCTATTTTAAGCTCTGGTATAACAAGCAATGCCATAAAGGCAAGGGTCATAAAGGGAGCCTTCATTTTAGTGCAAATCCGGGATGCTTTTTCATTTAAATCTTTATATGCCTGAGCTACAAATTCCGGATCTCTGTTAGACATAAGTCCTGCAAGTTCAAGTTTTAATATCTCGGTTTTTTGTCCGTTGTTAACAGCAATACCTCCTTTAGATTTTATTATCCTGTTTATTACCTCAACAATTTGTTTATCGCTTGAACCAATAGCAATTACGTTATGGCTGTCATGAGCAATACTGGAGGCAATAGCGCCATTTTTTATTCCGAAACCTGTTATAAATCCCATTACAGGAGGCTTAGAGACATATCTGTTCAGGACAACAATCTTAACGATGTCTTTGTCCGGAACGACCAGGGCTTCTCCATTTTTAATCTCAATATCCCTGATTTGCTGATGCGTAATAAGCTCTCCGTCAACAGCTTCTATTACTCTCACCTTTTCAGATTCGGATACAATTCTAAGATCTTCTGCTTTGATTGGTTTTGCTTCAAATTTATTTAGAGAACCCCTGGATGAATACTCAAACAAAACACGCCCATTCATATAGACAGGCAAGCCTCCAATCCAGGTTTCCAGAACATTGAATTTTGCAGGGTCGTCAATAATAATCAGATCTGCCGGATCTCCCACTCTTAACAAACACCCATCCAGCTTATAATGCCTGATGGGGTTTACACTGGCAGCCTGAAGTAAATTAAAAAAATCCAATCCTTTTTCTAATCCTTTCTTTATCAGGCTATTTACGTGCCCGTCGAATAAATCATCTGGATGTAGGTCATCTGAACAAAGCATTACCTTATTTGGATGCTTATCAATAAGAGTAAAGAGTTTTTCAAAATTCCTGGCGGCACTTCCTTCCCGGATCTGTATCATCATTCCGGCTTCAATTTTTTCTTCAGCCTCTTCAATCGTAGAACACTCATGATCTGTTGAAATCCCAGCAGATATGTATTTTTTTAAGTCTTCTCCTTTTATTCCCGGTGCGTGGCCATCAATTGGCTTATTAAGTTTTTCTGCCTGTTCAATCTTTTCCAGGACATCGGTATCAGAATATATTACACCGGTATAATTCATCATCTCTGACAAATACATTATGTCTTTTCTTTCCAATAAATCTGTCACCTCCTTCGTTCCAATAGTCTCTCCTGAGGTTTCAAATGAAGTTGCAGGAACACATGATGGTGCTCCAAAATAGAACTTAAGCGGCACCTTGTTTCCATCGTTTATCATATATTCTACTCCTCGTTTCCCTAATACATTCCCAATTTCATGTGGGTCAGAAACGCAGGCTACAGTTCCATGCCGTACCGCGATTTTTGCAAATGATCCAGGTGGAAGCATAGAGCTTTCGATATGTATATGAGAATCTATAAGGCCAGGCAAAATATATTTTGCCTTTTCGGTTGGCCCTTTCTTATGTATTTTGGAAATTTTTCCTCCCTCAATAATGACATCTCCAAAATAGCTTTCTCTTCCTATTACATCAATAATATTTCCGGTAATTATTTTTTCCATGTTTTTTTAGTTCCACGTGGAACATTATCTACCCAAAAAAACTAAAAGCACTGAAATATCTGATGGAGATACCCCAATAATTCTGCTAGCCTGCCCTATAGTCTTTGGATTTATTTTTTTTAATTTTTGTCTTCCTTCTGTTGAAATTGATTTCATGTCCGCATAAACAATATTATCCGGAATTTTTAAGTGCTCAAGCCTCTTAATTTTATCCGCCATTAGCTTTTCCCTCTCAATATATCCTGAATACTTTATACTAATCTCAACTGACTCTACAATCTCCCTTTTTAATTTTCCCAAATTTTCAATTTTTTCTCTAAGTTGTTTTGAGTTCTTTTCCAGGTTTTCAATTTTTATCTCCGGTCTCTTTAATAATTCTGATGCTTTTACAGACTGCTTAAGGATGTTCGTTTTTAGAATTTTCAACTCTTCGTTAATTTCTGCAGGTCTTATTGATAACTTCTCAATAAATTCAATCATATCATCTCGCATAATATATTTTCTTTTACAGAGCTCCAGCCTCTCCTTGCTTGCCAAACCAATTTTATATCCTTTTTCAGTAAGTCTTTTGTCGGCATCGTCCTGCCTGAGCAGTATTCTGTACTCTGCCCTTGATGTAAACATTCTGTATGGCTCATCTACACCTTTTGTTACCAGATCGTCTATTAAAACTCCTATATAGGCTTCATCTCTTTTCAAAATGAATTCTTCTCTATTATAAACTTTGCCGTGTGCATTTATTCCTGCAATAATCCCCTGCGCCCCCGCCTCTTCATATCCGGTAGTTCCATTTACCTGTCCTGCAAAAAACAAATTGCTTATTAATTTTGTTTCCATTGTGTGATATAGCTGTGTAGGATCAAAATAATCATACTCTATTGCATATCCCGGTCTGAATATTTTTGCATTTTCAAAAC
>JAYEGO010000399.1:0-10534 GCA_034659155.1 Bacteroidota bacterium
TAACCTGGACTACCAGTTTCAATATCGCTTTCAACCGGAATAAAATAACCGATCTTGATGGTGAACCTATAAATTCAGGCTATAACCGTGTGGAAGAAGGTGAAAGTATTGGGGTTTTTTATTTGAGAGAGTATGCAGGTGTGGATTCGGATAATGGAGATGCCCTATATTATTTAAGTGCCGGAAGCGATGAAACAACTAATGATTACAACCTTGCTGAAAGGCAAATTGTTGGAAGTCCAAATCCCGACTTTTTAGGAGGACTAGCTAACACTTTTAACTATAAAGGATTTGATCTTGACTTCTTATTTCAGTTTGTTTACGGAAATGAAGTTTACAGAAATGGTGGACACTGGCAATCCAGTAATGGATGGAACCTGGATAATCAAACTACGGATCAGTTAGATGCATGGGTGCAGCCGGGTGATATTACCGATGTTCCAAGAGCTGACTGGGATGTAAACAATGGAACAAGGGCCTCCTCAAGATATCTGGAAGACGGATCTTACTTGAGGCTGAAAACCCTCACACTGGGATATAGTTTCCCTGCAAGAATCTCAGAGAAGTTAAAGATGAGAAGCATGAGAGTGTATTTTACCGGACAAAACCTGATTACCTGGACAAAATATACCGGTATGGATCCTGAAGTACATTTCCCGGGCACAAACCGTACACAAACTACTTCTAATATCCAACAAGGTGTTGATTTTTACACTACACCTCAAATCAGGGCGTTTACATTCGGAATTAAACTGGGGATCTAATAAGTGATAGTTAAAATTATTCAACTTGAAATTATTTAATAAAAATACAAAACAATGAAAAAAACATATAAATATATTATACTATTTCTGCTACTGGTAGCTGGAAGTATGTCCTGTACAAACAAACTGGACATTGATCCTCAACAATCAGTTGGAGAGGATATCATAATCAAGAGTTCTGATGGAGTAATTAATTTGCTATATGGTGCATATTCAGGTATTAAAGGAACATTAGGCGCAAATGAAGGAGGAGAACTTTATGGTGGTGATTTTAACTTCTTCTGTGAACTGCTTGCTGCCGATGGGGAACTTGACTTTATTGGCACCTTTGGTACTATGAGAGATCTGCAAGACAAACAAGTTGTTGCAAACAGTATCCTGGTCACCGGAAACTGGGTGCGGGCATATGATGTAATCAATATGTTAAACCTGGTACTGGCAAACATTGATATAGTAACTTCGGATGAACAGGACCGGGTAGAAGGAGAAGCATTAGCTCTGAGAGGAATGCTGTATTTTGACATGGTCAGATGCTGGGGACTACCTTATGAAAATGGTGTTACTAATTCTCAACCTGGGATTCCTGTTCGCCTCGCTCCAACAAGCAGCGCCGATGATGCTATCTTTGTTGCAAGGTCAAGCGTGGAAGATGTATATGATCGTGTACTTACGGATCTCATACTTGCTGAAACACTGCTAACACCTTCCGGCACAAACAGTATAAACATGTCAACCTATAGTGTAAGTGCAGTTTTATCAAGGGTTTACTTGCAAATGGGGAATTATGCGAATGCAATACAATCTGCCAACAGGGTGATTGAGTCAGGAGAATATGCTCTTGTTTCTTCGCCTCTCCAGGGTTTTAATAACTCAACAAATACCTCTGAAGATATATTTGCAATTCAGCAAAGTGGCACGAGCAATGCAGGAATGAGCAATGAAGGTCTGGCTACTTTTTATGCCAGCTTAAATGGGGCTGGAAGAGGTGATATTGCCATTCTTCCTCCATTCACTGCCCTTTTTGAAAGTGGAGACCTAAGAATAGAAGTAGACAGCAATTTAACAGATGCTGACACTTATACCTCTCTTACAACAATGCTTTATATTGGTGTTTTTACCCAGAATAATGGATGGACCAATACAAGTAAGTGGGGAAAAGGAGACTTGAATATCCCTATAGTACGCCTGGCAGAAATGTATCTTACACGAGCTGAAGCAAATTTTGTTGAAGGAACATCTGTAGGGGCAACTCCACTGGAAGATATCAATATCATTCGCATTCGTGCCGGACTTGCCCCACTTGTAGCAGTTGACCTGGATATCATCAAAAAGGAAAGACATCTTGAGCTGGCATGGGAAGGATTTACCCTGCATGACATTAAAAGATGGCAGGAGAATGTGGATACATACACATATGATGCACCAGAACTGATCTTACCAATACCACAAAGGGAAATTGATATAAACCCTGAAATGGTTCAAAACGAAGGATACTAATTTGTATAAACCGCCTGGCGCTTTTGAAGCGCT
This sequence comes from Bacteroidota bacterium, assembly GCA_034659155.1. Lineage (GTDB taxonomy): Bacteria > Bacteroidota > Bacteroidia > Bacteroidales > VadinHA17 > JAYEGO01. The sequence goes on from JAYEGO010000399.1 coordinate 2,295, forward strand.
TGGCGGCTAACTTAAAAAAGGCTGCCATATTAGAGCAGCCTTTTTTATTCCTTAATAATTTCTTTGAGCATCAATTCTTATTATCTTCATTCCCTCAAAGAAAATTGCATAGTATTATCTTAAAACTAATCAAATGAATCCTTTTAAGTTTATCAGTGGGCTCCTCCTCTTTATTAGTATTGGTTCTGCCTTTGGCCAACCAATAAATATCAATTGGCCGGAAGTTAAAGATTCCATCAACCTGGTCGATACCCATTCAAGACCTGTTGAATTTCAAAACAAACAGATTTTTTCTTTCCCGGGTATTGGCGTTGGTGTAAGAAATGACTTTACAAGTGCAAGATTGAATAAGCTGGTTCTGGTAAACGACAGCACTTTATCAGGGTGGATCACTCCTGAAAATTTCCCCATTAATATGAGTCCATGGTACGCTTTCAAGATCTGGGCAGATACTGAAAAGGACATATATATCAAACTAAATTATAAACATGGCAGGCATAGATATATCCCCAGATTGAGCAAGGATGGACAGAGCTGGGCTCAAATTGATTTGGCTGATCTATATACAGGAATGGAAGATACAACAGGGTTTTTTAAACTTCATATAAATCAGGATACATTATGGGTTTCAGGCCAGGAAATAATGAGTTCAAGCTCTGCATACCAATGGATTGAAAGTCTCTCGCAAAAACCATTTATTAAGAGCCAGGTCTTTGGGAAAAGTACACAGGGAAGGCCACTTAAGGCAATTTCAATTTCTGAATCAGATGAAAGCAATTTGCTGGTAATCTTAAGCAGGCAGCATCCACCGGAACTCACCGGTTATAAAGAAATGATCTCTTTTGTTGAAACTATTGCAGGAGAAAGTAAACAGGCAAAGAAATTCAGGAAAAAATTCAAGGTCATTGTTGTTCCCATGATGAATCCCGATGGAGTCGATAATGGCCACTGGCGTCATTGCGCAGGTGGAATTGACCTGAACCGCGACTGGAGGCATTTTAATCAACCCGAGACTTTTGCATTTAGAAAATTTATACTTGAAGAAATCGAAAAAAACAATGCTCAAGTTCGCTATGGAATAGATTTTCATTCAACCTATATTGACCTTTTCTACATTAATCCGAAGGATAGTCTCCAGCTTGACAAGGGAATCTCGATGACCTTTATCAATGCTATCAACAAGAAGATACCTGACAATCATTTTGAACCAGTTCCTTCAGGAATAGAAGGCCAGAACTCATCAAATTGGTTTCTTCATGAGTTGGGAGTTGAGGCAATAACTTATGAAGTTGGAGATAATACAGACAGGAAAATTATTCAAAAAAGAGGAGAAATTGCAGCCCTGGCTTTAATGAAGATCCTGAGAAAAAAATACAAATAGCAACTTATGCAAAACAAGATTTTTTAACCACTTCCAAAGGAATGCTTTTAGCAAAAGTCACGCAAAGTACTACACCAGGTATCACAAAGTAAAAAGTATAAAAAATGTTCCTGGAATATTTAAAAATATTTTTCCGGCAATTATACAGGAATCCCTTAAATAGTATAATAAGCATAATCAGCCTTGCTTTTGGAATTACCTGCACAGTGTTAATGTTATTATTTATTAACTATGAACTGGGCTACGATAAATTTCATATCAACAAGAATGAAATATATCGCGTGTCTATGAGATCCATTTCGAAGGACAGGGAGGATGTTGGTGCCGGTATAACTGCGGCTGTTGGCCCCTCATTGGAATCAAGCTTTCCAGAAATAGTTCACTCTGTCAGAATAAGGAATCCACAGGCTGGTTCTCTGATTTATAAAGACAATAGCATATATGATAATAACATAAGGTATGTTGATTCCAGCTTCTTTCAGGTTTTTTCTTTCAGGCTTATTAAAGGAAATCCTGCAACTGTTCTAGCCTCACCCTATTCAATTGTGTTGACTGAAACAATAGCCAGTAAGTTATTTGGAGAAAAAGATCCCCTGGGTCAAATGATCAGTTTAAATAACAAGGATGTATTTATGGTTACGGGTATATGTGAAACACCACCTTCAAATTCACATATCCAATTTAGCAGTCTTATTTCTTTTATCTCCTTGTATGAAGATTCCAGACTGCACCTGGGATGGGATGGCGGATGGCAATATCCTACCTATATTCAACTAAATCCAGAAGCCTCAATTGCAAACCTGGATGCAAAGATGCCTGCTTTTATGTACGAAAAAATAAATAAAAAATATGAGGCATTCGGAGCGCGACTTGAACCGGTTTTTGAACCTCTTACCGACATTTACCTTAATTCCCAGGCAGAAGACAGCAATGATCCAGGAGGCTCTGTAGCCAGTATTCTAATATTCTCATCTGTTTCATTGTTCATTTTATTGCTGGCCTGCATAAATTTCATAAATCTAACCACAGCACAGGGAATCTCACGAGCACGGGAAGTTGGTATTAGAAAAACTTTTGGTGCTAAAAGAAGAACCCTCATAAGACAATTCATAAATGAATCAATGATAATGAGCATTGTTGCTTTCCTGCTTGCTTTGTTATTGATTGAATTTCTTCTGCCTCAACTAAATAGTCTTATTAATAAAAACCTTATTCTTTTTACTCGTTCCAACCTTATTATCATTTTGGGATTTCCCCTTATTATCATTCTCGTAGGACTATTATCCGGAAGTTATCCTGCATTTTATCTTTCTGCTTTTAAACCCCTGGCAGTTATACACGGTAAAATAAATAGCGGATCCGGGAAGCAGCGAATTAGAAATATACTTGTATTATTCCAATTTTTCATCTCGGTTGTTCTTATCATTTTCACCATGGCATTGATTAAACAAGTTCATTTTATGACCCGAAAAGATATGGGGTTTCCGAAAGATGAAATTCTGATTTTGGATTTAGTAAGTGAAAAAGCCCGTGATAATTTTGCATTGATAAAGCAGGAATTAAAAAGTATTCCGGGAATTTTATCGGTAAGTGCCTCATCCAATTATCCGGGAAGAGGCCTGACCAGCAATGGTTACCTGCCCGAAGGACAAGAGAACCCTGTTATGATTCATGTACTGGATGTAGATTATGATTTTATTCAGACCTATGATCTGAAAATAAACTCAGGAAGAGGATTCAACAAGGATTTTGGAAATGATGAAAATGCATATCTGGTCAATCAGGCATTAACAAAAGAGATGGCCTGGGATGATGCTGTTGGAAAAAATATATCCAGAGATGGTTTGCACGAAGTAATAGGTGAGGTAGCAAATTTTCATTTTGCGCCAATGCAACAATCAGTCCGCCCATTGATTTTTACCATGAAACCATATATTGGCTACAACATTTTAAACATCAGGTACAATTCAAGCGATTTGAAAGCTATGCTCACATTGATTGAAAACAAATGGAAAGGCGTTCTTCCTGAAGAACCTTTTTTGTATAGTTTCTTGTCTGATGATTTATCATTGATATATGAAGAAGAAATGAAAACCAGTAGTTTACTATTGTTTCTAACAGTGATGGCAATTTTAATTGCAGGTATGGGCTTATTTGGATTGGCTTCATTTACCACCAGGCAAAGAACAAAGGAAATTGGAATTCGAAAATCTTTGGGGGCCAGTTCTTTTTCAATTCTAACAAGCCTGGGCTTGAGTTTCACATTGTGGGTTTTTATTGCAAATATTCTTGCATGGCCTGTTGCATTTTATCTTATTTCAGGTTTCCTTAAAGACTATGCTTACAAGATTCAAATGCCCTACTTATTATTTATCCTTACAACTCTGGCAACTTTTCTTCTGGCCTGGATAACTATTGGGCACCAAACTTATAAGGCTTCAATTACTAATCCTGTAAAGGCTTTGAGGCACGAATAAAAAGTTACAAGGATGATCGATGAAGGTTGAACAATGAGCGAATTCCTCACAGCCCATCCCGAACTTGATTCGGGAAGCGACTTTTCAGGGGTAAGCCTATGGGTACGAGCAATAAAGGGGAATGGAATGTTGGAATGATGGAAGAATGGAAGATTATCAATGCCTAAATATGGTTGAACCAGTATATATACAAACTGCTAAAAGAGGGATACTCAAGGAACGTATAGTTGAGGCTTATGCCTTGTTGGAATCATGTTGCTTGTGTCCCAGGAATTGTAATGTAAACCGGAATAAAGAGCAAAAAGGAATATGTAAGACTGGTAGAAAAGTGAAAGTTTCTAGTTTTCATCCCCATTTTGGTGAAGAGTCCCCTCTTGTCGGAATATATGGATCAGGGACTATTTTCTTTTCAAACTGCAATTTACTGTGCAATTTTTGCCAGAATTATGATATTAGCCATTTGGGGCAAGGCATGGAAATAAGCAACAAACAATTGGCCGGTTTCATGTTAGACCTCCAGGAAAGAGGATGTCATAACATCAACCTGGTTACTCCATCACATGTAGTTCCTCAAATTCTTTCCGCACTTGAAATAGCCATTTCAAAAGGACTAAACATTCCACTAGTTTACAATACAGGGGGATATGATTCACTGGAAACTTTAAAACTACTGGATGGTATCATTGACATTTACATGCCTGACCTGAAATTTATGGAGCCAGAAGATTCTATTCTATGTGGACTGCCGGAAGATTATCCCGAGATTACAAAACGGGCCATTGTTGAGATGCACCGGCAGGTTGGTGATCTGAAAGTAAGCACTTCCGGGATTGCCACTAGAGGTTTGCTGATCAGGCATCTTGTTATGCCAGGCGATCTAAGTAAGACAGAAAAGACTATGAGATTTATTGCAACAGAAATTTCTGAAAACACCTATGTTAATATTATGTCACAATACCGTCCGGCTTACATAGCAGTAAATATAGCAGAACTGAACAGGCAAATTACTGAAACCGAATTCAAAAAAGCTCTGGAATCAAAGCGCCAAAATGGACTTTTAAGAGCAATTCTTTGAATCCTATGAATGTGGTAGTGTTATGGAAAATACACTCCCCTCCCCAGGCTTGCTTTTAACGAATATATTCCCACCATTTCTCCGTATTAGTTCTTTGCATAGAATGAGCCCAAAGCCACTCCCCTTTTCATTGTTTGTACCACTTGAATGAATGTTTGCACCAACAGAAAATACATCCTTTAAGCTCTCTTCAGGAATACCAATACCAGTATCCCTTATACTTAACAGCACATTATTTTTTCCAGCAACTGCATCTATCTCTATTTTTCCTTCTTCTGGAGTAAATTTAACAGCATTATTAATAAGATTTTTAACAATACTTTCCAGCATATATCTATCTGCCAAAACCTCCAGGTCATCCTCAACAAGTATTTCTATTTCTATCTTTTTTGCATCCAGGGCTTCCTTAAATTGTTCCTGAAGTGAAGAAATAAACATTGAAAGATTAATTAGCTCCTTTTTTAAAGGCAATTCCCCACTTTTAGATCTGGCCCATTGAAGCAAATTCTCAAATAACTGATAATTTGTTTTTGAGTAAACTTTCTTTCTGTTTAGATATATATCTGTGAACCAGCTCTGGTATTTGCAGGAAAAACACTCCCATTAGTAACAGATAACCAGATTTATAAGCATGTCCTATAGGATCAGAAGAAATTACCTGTTCTATTAATTGTGGATCTATAAAATTTAATCTCAAATAATAATTAAGATTAAAAAGGGCTATACTTAAAAGAGTGGCATATACAATTAAGTTCTTATCATATCTTAAAACCGACAAAAACATTAATATGGGGTAGATAAAAATACTTGCCGTGGTGGAAACAGCTATATCTGAAAAAAATACTGAATTGATATATATATGAACTGTTAAGATCAAAATATCAAGGGTGACGGATAAATATCTTAATGAATAGATATTTCTTCCAATCTTTATGAAATAAGTCAGTAACAGATTGTAGCACAAAAAAATTGCAGAGGGAATCAGAGCAAAAGAGGCCTCTTTAGTATCACCTCTTAAATAGGTTAGGATTACAAAGGCCAGAACAACAATAATCAGGATCCACCTGAACTTCAATGCCAGTTTTTCACCCCTTAAGGCTTCATCGCGAAATAAATATTTATTTATATCCATATGGTTCTCTCCATATTCTAACAAGACTGGTGTTCAGTTGCTTGCAAACACAATTATTTGATGGATTAATTCTTCTGGGGGAAGGGCTGTATTTAAAACGTAATTTTTAATAACTGCAGTATAAAGTTATGAAAACTATCTACAGAAATCATAGCTATAAAGGTCAAAGCTCTTATTAACTTTCGCTGGATTTAAGTCTTTCCGCATTTTCAGCCATTGTAAGTTTGTCAATTAACTCCTGAATATCTCCATTCAACACTTCCTGAAGATTATACATGGTAAGGCTAATTCTATGATCTGTCACCCTGCCCTGGGGATAATTGTAAGTTCTGATCTTTGCTGAACGGTCACCACTGGAAACCATAGTTTTCCTTTTGGAAGAAATTTCTTGCAGGTACTTTTGGTATTCCAGGTCATAAAGCCTGGTACGAAGTTCTTCCATGGCTTTATCAAGGTTTTTAAGTTGAGATTTCTGATCCTGGCAGGTTACTACAATCCCTGTTGGGATGTGGGTCAAACGGATTGCAGAATAAGTGGTATTCACCGATTGGCCTCCCGGCCCTGAGGAACAATAGGTATCTTTCCTCACATCGTCTGTCTTAATTTCAATATCAAATTTTTCTGCTTCAGGTAACACAGCCACTGATGCTGCAGAGGTATGAACTCTACCTTGAGTTTCAGTTTGTGGAACCCGCTGAACCCGATGTACCCCTGATTCATATTTTAATATTCCATATACTCCTGTACCACTGACCTTTAAAACAATCTCCTTGTATCCACCAACGGTTCCCTCGGTGAATCTATTCACTTCAATTTTCCAGTTTTTATTTTCAGAATACTTCGTATACATTCTCATCAATTCACCGGCAAAAATACTAGCTTCATCTCCCCCGGTTCCGGCTCTTATCTCTATCATTGCATTTTTTGAATCTTCCGGGTCAGAAGGAATTAACAGAAGCTTAATTTTTTCCTCCATAGGAGCCAGTTTAGCAGTCATCTCATCCAGCTCCTCTTTAGCCATTTCTCTTAAGTCAGTATCATTTTTCTCTGTATTTAGCATTTCCCTGGCAGATTGAATATTGTTTAATACTACTTTATAGGCTTCAAATGCTTCAATAACCGGCTCTATTTCTTTATACTCCTTATTTAGCTTCACATACCTCTTCATATCAGAAATAGTATCCGGTTCACCCAGCTGGCGGGTAATTTCCTCAAACCGGTCTTTCACCCCTTCTAACTTATCTAAAATCAAATTTCCACTCATATCTTCTTTGTTCAAACTCACCGGGTGACTTCGAGTCACCCGGTGAGTAAAATTCTAATCGGTTTGCAAAGTTAAGAAATAAACTAATGATTTATGATTAGTTGTTTCACTTCCTTTTGCTCCCCTGCGGTAAAATGAACAAAATAGGTGCCGTTTAAAAATTGTTTGGTGCTGATTCGTAATAAAGGCTGATCGGTTTTTGCTGATTCATATACAAGGCTTTTTAGAATACTGTAAATCTTTACTTCATAGCTATCACTGACAAGCCCTTTGGTATCATATTCTTTTTTCTCTGCCGTAATTTCAATATAATCGTCTGCAGGATTGGGATACATACTGAATTTCCAACCCGGCATATACACTGCGCCTGTGTAAGTATCTGATATGCCACAACTGTTTGAAGTATTCACTTTCCATTGTCCATAATCCCAACCGGTTACTTTAAATACAATGCTAGAGCCTGTATTTCCTGATCTAATAGTTATACTACCATTGGCTGACCATACACCTGTTAAAGCCTCAGCACCAGGAGGGTGAAATAGCCTTACCAAATAGGATCGGCCATAAAGAACTTCCATTGGAGGATCACCATCAGGAGTGGTAACCGGCAATCCTGGTCTACCAACCCAGGTGTTTTTTGTCAACTCTCTCTGTCCACAATTACCGGTAATAGTAGCTTTCACAGCACTGATAGTTTTATAATCATTGCTAACTGCACGTACTGTGTAATTATCAGTTCCCTGCCCGCTTACATAAATAAGGCCAAAGTCTTTTGTCCAGTTTACCGTTGTACCAGGAGGACGGTTGTGAAGGGTGAAAGTTGAGTTGGAGGTGCAGACTTCTGAAGGGCCGGTGATTGGACCGGCTGCACCTGCTAAATTAGGCTCTCCAATAGCTGTATAAACTATTTT
>JAYEGO010000400.1:0-10495 GCA_034659155.1 Bacteroidota bacterium
TTTCATAATATCTTTCTTCCTTTAATACTCCATTTTCATAATAATACTTATGTTTTCCTTCTGGTAATCCCTGTCTATAACTACCATAAAATTTTATGTTTTTATTTTTAAAATAATACTTCCATGGCCCATCTCTTAATCCCGTAATATAACGTCCTTCTTCAATATGATCTCCTATTTCATAATACCATTTTCCTTCTTTTTCTCCATTTATATACTCTCCTTCAGTTATTATTAAACCATGTTCTGAATATTCCACAGACATTCCATCTTCCTTTCCATTAAAATATTCTTCTTCTCGCAATAATTGGCCATTGTAATAATACCACTTCCACAAACCATTTATCTTTCCATTTCTATAAGATCCGGTTTGTTCTGTTTTACCATTTATTCTATAAAAATTCCACTTTCCAGCTCTTAAATTGTTTACATACTTTCCATTTGCTCTTATATTCCCACCCTTATAATAATCTTTCCAATTCCCTGAACGTTCTCCATTTTCATTTACAATTCCTTCTGAAACAATTTCTCCATAGTTATCATAGATTATAGAAGCAATAACTTTCCCGTCAGGTGAATAAGTTCTGTGAATTCCAATTGCAATATTTTCTTTATAGCTTCCACTGGAAACCATAATTCCATTACTATCATATATATTTCTTATTTCAATATCCTCAACTATATCTGCCGTTTCGTTTATCACTTTCCCATTCTCATACTTGATTGCAAAACGCAAATTTCCGTTTTCTTCATATTCTTTATAATAACCATTTAACTGCCCATCCAAATAATTTCTTTCAAAATGAATTTTTCCATTTTCATAGAATTCCTTCCAAACCCCCTGCTTCATAGCATCCTGGTCAATTCTATTTACTTTTTCCCTGTTTATTAAATATCCATTATGATATTCAAAAATTGTAATGATTTGACCTGCTTCAGAATATTCTAATCCAAGACCTTGTTTTTTACCATTTACATGATTAATTGTTATATGTTCTTTACCATTTGGGTAATAATATATTGATCTTCCTTCTTTTAAATCATTTAAATACAGTTCTTTTGAGTATATATATCCTTCCCTGTAATTATTATCATCATATTTATAAATTAAATTATAACCATTCTTTTTTCCATATTTATAATTTATTTTTTCCAGGGTATCTCCAACCTGATTATAAAAAATCCAAATACTATCTAATAATGTATTTATTCTTTTTCCTTCCGATTTAATAATTCCTGTTACATAATAAGTTTTCCAATAGCCATCAGGATTACCATCTATCATTATTCCCTCACTGGAAATCTGACCATTTGGATAGTAAAATTTATTATATCCATTAGGATTAATCTCTTGTGCATTCAAGCTCAATGAAACTAATATTACAATTACTAATGAAATTGCTTTATTCATAAAAATCAGCTTATAACCCCAGTTTATCAGAAATCTTTAACATTCTCTGTATAGAATACGAAGCTTTTTCAATGATTTCAGAACTTAAAATTATTTCTGGCATTTCATACTTTAATGTGGCCCAAATCTTCTTGATACTTATTAATTTCATATATTCACAATCATTGCAAGCGCATGTAGAATCCTTAGGTGGAGCAGTAATAAATATTTTATCCGGATTTTCCTTTTTCATCTGATGAATAATGCCCGATTCTGTAGCAACAATAAATTCATTTGCTTTGTCTTGTATAGTAAACTTTAACAAGGAAGAAGTTGATCCAATGTGATCTGCAATAATTTGTACAGGTCTTTCACATTCAGGATGCGCAATTATTTTTGCTTTTGGATACTGTTTTTTTAATTCTAAAATTCTTTCAACTGAAAACTTTTCATGAACATGACATGCTCCGTCCCAGAGAATCATATCTCTACCAGAAATACTCCTTATATAATTTCCCAAATTTTTATCAGGTGCAAATATAATTTTTTCATTTTTTGGTAAAGATTCTATGATTTGTAAAGCATTTGTTGAGGTACAAACAATATCTGTTAAGGTCTTTATTTCTGCTGTGGTATTTACGTATGATATGACTGTGTGATTGGGATGTGAATCAATAAATTCTTTAAACTTTTGAGGTGGGCATGAGTCCGCCAGAGAACATCCTGCATTAATGTCTGGAATCAATATTTTCTTTTCAGGTGTCAGTATTTTAACAGTTTCTGCCATAAAATGAACACCGGCAAGTAATATCATTTTTGAATTATTCTTTTCAGCAATTTGTGCCAAAGCAAGACTATCTCCAACATAATCAGCTATATCCTGAATTTCTCCTTTTTGATAATAATGAGCTAGTATAATTATATCCTTTTCCTTTTTCATCCTTAGTATATCACTTATTATATCTAAGTATGGTTCAGGCTCAATATTACAAAAGCCATATTTGTTTATGCTATTAACAATTTTCTCTTTGTCCATATATAATATAAATAGATTTAAATATATTATAATATTAATGATATGCTGTTGAAACAGTTGATAAAATTAGGGAATTTTATTAAGTCTATTTATCAAATGTAAAGTAACAGCTTATAAACATATTATGATAAGCTTATTTTTTTGTATATCAGTAAAATAATTATAAAATATAAAATATGTTAATTACCAAATCTTACTTTTTAGCTTATTCAATATTTGTACCAAATGTTTATAATATGTTCATGAAATGAATATAGAAAATTAAAACTTATATAGTAAAATTTAAAAAATTGTTTTATGTGTTTTCTATTTGCTAAATTTTACTGAAAGTTATTAACTATAATAAACATTATTTAAACATTATTTATATGTCTAAAACGGACATAGATTGTTCCAAAATATACAAATACACCTAAATAAGGTTGGTTTTCTTTATATCTTAGAAGAATAAATCATAATATTTTTGTTTTATGAATGCAAAAAAAATTGCAATTGCTTCCGATCATGCCGGATATAATCTAAAAGAAAAAATTATTAAGTATTTAGTTAAAGAAAAATATCAAGTTAAAGATGTAGGAACTGATAGTGAAGAAAGTGTGGATTATCCTGATTTTGGCCATCTGCTAGCAAAAGAAATAGAAACAGGAAGTTATGACATAGGAATAAGTTTGTGTGGTAGCGGAAATGGTATAAATATGACTGTAAATAAACATTCCGGTATTAGATCTGCCTTATGCTGGAACGAAGAAATTTCAAGATTGGCAAGAGCTCATAATAAGGCTAATATTTGTTCTTTACCTGCAAGATTTATTAATTATGAAACTGCCATTTTGATTGTAAAAACATTTCTGGAAACAAAATTTGATGGGGGAAGACACGAGAGAAGAATTAATAAAATAAAATACTAACAACTATATAATATGATTTTATCAAACACATGTAAATATGGAGTTAGAGCTACAATATATCTGGCCCTAAAGAAAAACAAAAATGAAAAAACAGGAATAAAAAAAATAGCAGAAGATCTGGATATGCCAACACCTTTTCTTGGGAAAATATTGCAACAATTAGCACGGCATAAAGTATTATCTTCTACAAAAGGCCCACATGGAGGCTTTGGATTAGGCATGAAACCAGAAGAAATAAAATTAATAGATATTGTAAAGATTATTGATGGAGAGGAAGTTTTCAATACATGTCTGATTAATCTTAAATCATGCAGTACAAAAGAACATGAAAAATCACCATGTCCACTACACAAGAGATTTTCACCCATTCGTAATCAGATTATTGAATTGTTCAACAATCAAACAATTGCCGAATTGGCTGAAGACATAGAAAACAATGAGGGACTGGAAGTGTAGTGGATAATACAATTTGTAGTTACTAACTTTAGCTATATTTTAAAAACAGTGCTTAAAAAGAAATTTAAAACACGCCAATTGATGGAGCTTTTAAAAAGAGAGCAAATCAATACATGGTTTGATTTGGGCCTGTTTATTGATAGATTTAAAGAAGAAAAAACACTTGAAAGAAACAACTATAAAAAATCATATGCTGATTTTAAGGACCAATTGAAAAAGGGTGGATTGGGATTTATCACCTATGAATATTCTGTAGATGGCGTAACAATAGAAATATTGAAGTATGCAAAAATATTTCAACAGAATTTGCCAGGAATAGACATTCATTTATTAGGAGGAAATTTTCAACCCGAATCATATAAACTTATAGATGAAAATTATAAAAAGCATGAAATAAAAGAAGCGGCCTCCTTTGATGGTTGGGATCTGTATAAGTTGTTTTTTTCGGTAAAACTTGAAAGAGGAAGTGAAAAATACAATCAACTAATTCTGGATTATTGGAAACAGGTTTTGATTTTAATAGAAAAATTGGGCAGCTATATAGAAAAAGAAAAAATTGAACTTTTATATCTGGTAAACATAGCATCAAATCCTGGAAATGTTGCTCTTACACTGGCAATTGTAATTATTTCTGAATTTTTTGAACTGCCGGTAATAAATAATAATCATGATTTTTACTGGGAAGGAGGAAGCCGCGAAATAGACAGGATTGAACACAATTTTCACACAGGCCCAAGAGATTTTTTCTTTACAAACTCTCATTTAGGGGAATTTTTCTCCTTAATAGAAGTTTTATTTCCCTGGGAATCAAGATCCTGGATGTCAGTAAATATAAACGAGGAGCAAATAAACCACCTAATAAAAATAAATGGTCACAACCCGGCAAATGTATGTGAATTAGGAACAGCTGTTGATACGAGTGAATTTAAAAGTATTAGTAAAAGAGAAAAAATTAGTACATTTTATCAATTTGAAAAAGTATTAAGCAGATATAAAAAAACTCTTATTGCTTATTCAGCTAAAGATGTAGTAATAAACAAACTGGTTGAAGAGAAAAATGTTAAACCAATTCTTATAGGATATGGAAAAACAAAACCTGTAAATAATTTTCTTGCAGAAAATATAATATTCTTACAGCCTACGAGAATAATAGGAAGAAAGAGAATAGAAACAGGATTCAGGCTTGTAAAGAGACTTTTTGACAGGAAAAAATTAAAATCAAAATTTGGAGAAACAGATAATCTTAAATTAACAATACTGGTTACAGGCCCAATAGCAAAGGGTCATTATAGATACTTTGAAAAGCTTATTAAAAGATTTAACCTGCTTGTGGAAAGCCTGGATGAAAAATTTAGAGACAAGGTTTACCTGGCATTCCTTTTCAGTGAGCTTGATAAAGAGTCATTTAAGAAAAGGTTTAAAAATCCGGTTGGTATTATAGATTTATATAAAATTGCTTCACTAATATTGCTGCCAAGCGAAACAGAGGGAAGGGGCCTGCCCATAATAGAGTCAGCGGCAAGTGGGGTCCCAATATTTTGTCGCAGATACTATCCGGAACATGTTTATTCTCATGTAATAGGTGAACATTTACCAGAAGATGAAAGATTAAATGTAATAGAGTTTGACGGAAAGAAAATAAGGAACAAGCAGCTAGAAAAAATTATAAACATTGTATTTTACCCACATACATTCAGCGATGTGTTCAAACACAATCAGAGAGTGGTAGAAAATAGATATAGCCTTGAATCCCTGACTAAAAATATAAATAATATTCTCCAAAGACTGTATTTACAGCTTAGCTCAGATAATAGTGTACAAAATATTTCCAGAATAGCTCTTACGAAATATAAAAAAATTATAGATAATCCTGAAATAGAACTAAAAGGCTTACTAAACACCCAAAACAGACAATACCTTCCTGGTTTTGGCAAATTAGAATTTATGATGAATTTAAAATCTCTGATTGACCCGAGTGCTTTTCGGGCGGAAGAACAAGCAAACAGAGGTTTTATATTTTCATTTGCAAGGGAAATACTTGAAAATGATCAAGACCTGAAGCTTTACAGTGAAGAAAAAATCATAGAGTTTTATAATTCTATAGATGAAATCTTCAACATATGTGAAGGGGAACATAAAATACAGCACGATCATTCATTTTCCTATAGACACAGAAACAGAAAAAAAATGTCTTACAGGGATTTTACCTACCAGGAATTTACCGGCCTGGTAAATATGTTATACTATGAAATTATTAAGCCAACATCTCTTCATCCAATAGATCCCGGCATACATTTTTTTACAGACTGGAACCTTGCACTATCTCAATTAACTGCAAGCAATGAATTGCGAATAGACGACAGAGACGTGCTCATTCATAGAATGAAAGCGAATATTGTACTGGGAATATTTTCAGGTAAATACGTTAAACACGAACTGGAATTTTTTGTTCTTCAGGCTATCAGATCAAGATATAAATTGAAATTGGAAGAAGAACTTACAGAAGAAATACTATTGAAAAAAATTCAAGGTAAAAAGCCAATATATCTTTTTATAAGGGAGAAATCTGTGATAGGAGCATCTCCGGCTGAAGAGGTAATAGATTTTATTAAAACAGGAGGTGACCAGGAATTAAAACTATTACTAAAACACGGTCTTTTAAAAATTATTAAAACCAAGCAGTGGTGTGTGGGAATTCATTTTGCCCAGAGTGGCAGGGAGGCGCTATTAGCACTTAAAGAAATAAAAGAACAAAGGGGTTTGATTATTTCACACCACAGAAATGCTGCCATTATGACCGATGTAGTAGATATTGATAGAATTCATATAGATAGGGTTGAAGACCCCATAACAGCCAATATTATGGGAATACCCGAGGGGAGTGGCTATATTCAATATGTTCCAGCCAGTGTGAGGGTAACACTTGCTTATCCAACTCCCATCCAGACAGCATTAGATTTTCATAGAGCATTAAAAAGCAGGGAATTTAAAGAACTGAAAGAAAAACTTGGAGAGGCAGTGCTGTTTCAGGAAATAAGAAAAGATGCAATTGAAAAAGGAACACCAATAAAAGCACTGATAGAAAAACTAAATCAAACTAAATCGGATAAAAAAAATACGGTGGAAAAATCCTTTGTCAGTGGAGTTTACGCAGATCGACTACCCTGGAATGGGGCCTATGTGAAAACAAAGAATATAGATTCTGCAAAAAGCTGGAAATTCGTAGCAGTTACATCAAGTGGTAAAACAAAAACAGTAACAAATTTTATTAAGGAATTTGAGAAAGAGAACAACAAAGCAGTTGAATTTGCATGGAATGGCGGATATATCCTTAACCCCGAGTTAGTTGGGAAACTTGGACTGCCCGAATCATATGTTGGATCACCACTGGGTTTGATAATTTCAGACTTTAATGTTCAAAGCCCTCCTCTATTTAATAAGCCTGCTCTTTTGGTTCATGAAAATGGAATATTGAATATTAAACGTGTAAATTGTTCAGGTGGATTGTCTTTGAGTAATGGAAAACAAAAAATAGAATTTACCTCTAAACAATATAATATACCAAAGCCACAGGAACAAAAATGTTGTTTTTATGATCTATTGTATGATAAGGAATATTTTCCTGCAGTAAACAGAATAATGGTTCGATTGGCAGGTAATAAAGTAATGGAAATAATAAATACCCCTGAAAAAAATAAAATACAAAATATCCCGGTTGGTTTAACCCTGTCTTTTCCGGTTAGTTCTTATCCTGACAATTTTTTTCAGGAAGGCAAAGAGCTGGAGATTCAACTGAATGAATTTAAGGCTGTTAGGTTTGCAGTTGAGGCAGGTCCAATGCTGGTTGACAAAGGCAAAGAATGTATAGATATGAAACTTGAGGGATGGAAAACCAACAACTCAATCCGTACTCAGGCAGCAAGACTTGATTATACAGACATGAGAGGGCCAAAAATAGCTGCAGGGATTGACGGGAAAGGCAATTTTATGGTATTAACCATTAATGGAAGAATAAGGGAATCTGTTGGGGCAACACATAATGATATGGCAGAAATCCTGGAAAGCTTTAATATTCAGGAAGGAATGGGATTTGATCCGGGAGGCAGCTCTACCTTGATTTTTGGAAAGGAAGTATTAAATATTTCTCCCTACAACAGCAAGTATGAGCGAAATATTTATTCACTGCCCCCCGAACCAAGAGCTGTTGCAAATGCCATTCTGGGTATTTATGAATAGTATGCTAATTGTAGTTCTATTAAGTACCGAAACCATGTAACATAAATCCAATTTGTTATATGGAATACTGGAATACTGGAATATTGGAAAAATAACCAGTGAACATAAATTGATTCTAATATGGCCGGGATTTATATTCATATACCGTTCTGTAAGAAAATTTGTAGCTATTGCGATTTCCATAAATCAGCATCATTTAAAAATAAAACTGAAATTCTGGAAGGAATTGCTACCGAATTGGCCTATAGGAAAGACTATCTTGAAGATGAAGAAATTAACACAATATATTTTGGTGGAGGAACACCATCTGTTTTAAGTGATGTTGAAATTAACCGGATACTTAATTCCATCCATGATCTTCATCCAGTATCTGAAAAACCTGAAATAAACTTTGAAGCTAATCCAGATGATTTGTCAAAAGCATATTTAGATAAATTATTAAAAACCGGAGTAAACAGGTTAAGTGTTGGGTGCCAGTCTTTTACAGATGAAGATTTGATGTTGCTGGACCGCAGGCATAATGCTAAACAATCTTACAATTCTGTAATGAATGCAAAAAGTGCAGGTTTCTCAAACATCAGTATCGATTTAATATATGGCATTCCCGGAATGAAAAATTGGCCTGAAACATTGATTAAGGTTTTGGATCTGCGAGTTCAACATATTTCAGCATATCACTTGAGCATAGAAGAAAAAACATTACTTCATAAATTAAGGCAAAAAGGATCCTTTAAAGAGCTTGATGAATCAGTTAGTAATCAGCAGTATAGAGAGCTCATAGAGTTTGCAGATAAAAATCAATTTGTACAGTATGAAATATCAAGTTTTGGGAAAAAGGGTTGTTTCTCTAAGCATAATAGTAATTATTGGAAGCAAGAAAAATATTTGGGTCTTGGCCCTTCGGCTCATTCCTATAATGGTAATTCCCGGCAATGGAATGTAAGCAATAATAAAAAGTACATACAGGAAATTAATAATGGAAAAATACCATTTGTAAAGGAAATTTTAAATCCCCTGGATCACTATAATGATTATGTATTAGTTTCTTTGCGAACTATGTGGGGGGTTGATCTGGAATATGTAGAAAACACATTTTCAAAAGAATTAAAAGATTATTGCAATACAAGTGCCAATAAATTTGTAGAATATGGTTTGTTAAGGATAGAAAACAACCACATCTATCTCACCAACCAGGGCAAGTTTGTTTCAGATAATATTATATCAGAACTATTGTATGTTGCTTAGCATCATGCAAATAGATATGAGCCCGTATTGTTGCAATATACATCTTAATACTAAGCGCATAAGGTGTATAATAAATTTTATTTATTGTTAATTGTTTCACAGCACATTTTCCGCAAGTTTTCTGACACATTTTGTTAATAAACAGCATATTGTTGGTCATAACGATTGCGCTAAAAAGCGTTGCTGTCTCTCAAGTCAGCTATGATTTTTTAGCGTTTTAGCCTGCGTTTTTCATTATTTTTCTTTCAATTTCTTGTCCAGTCGACAAGTGAATTTTTAAAATGTATAGTCCACTAGTTAAGGCAGAAAAGTCAATAGTCAATTCTCTAGTTGTTACTATAAGTTTTCCAGCCAGATCGTATAGGTCAATTCTCTCAATTGGGTGTTTTGATTTTATTGTCAGCAAGTCAAATATTGGATTTGGATAAATTTTAATGTCGAAATCACTTGTGGGCTCGTCAACGGAGGAAGTCAATATATGGTCGCAAGCCACGGCTTGGAAATTAGTGTCAATTTGAGCATCCGAATAGCATCTTATTGGTCCTCCAGCCTCTGGAATAATTATTGCTCTTGGAAAAAACCAATCAAGTCCTCCTATTCTATCCATAAAGTAGCCCCCATTGTAAAATCCATAGGCATCCAATGCTGTTGTACCATATTTTTTTAAAGAAACTCCATCAATGATTATATTTATTATTGTGTCAATAACAAGTCTGTAAGATGTATCCGCCATAAGTGTATCAGGTGCGTCAAGAGTTAATGTATCACCTTGGTTACCATTAAAAATGTAGGTTGTCAAGAACTTTAATTTTGAAAAGCTCCACATAAAAATAGTATCAGACTGCTCATAAAGATAAATCGGATCAAGCTGCAAAGTATCTCCAGTATATCTATAATATTTTTGAATAATCTTATGGGTTGTTAGTCCGTTAATTATTGTATCTGTTGCACTTTCCAAATGCAAATATTCACAATTACGTGAACACATTCCTCCTGCATGTTCACTATAATACCATTGAGTTCCTGTTGCACCAAAATTTTGTGCAGAAAGATTTGATACAGAAAGAAAAACTATTATTGTCAAAACAAAAGTTAGTTTCATATTTTCTGCAGACATATTTTAGGACGAGTCATAATGCCAGTTAAGGTGCGCGTATATGCTATTGCATTTATTTACACTATAGCTTAAAAACCCATTCAATCAGTTCTTCTAATTTCTGTTGG
>JAYEGO010000401.1:0-10471 GCA_034659155.1 Bacteroidota bacterium
GCAGGTGAACAGTTTATAAATAATGTTTGGGGAATACTTAGTAGAGGTAGGGGATGGGAAACCAATTTCTGGACTTCAATAGAATATTCTGAGAAATGTTCATATGCTATACACATGACGAATTGGCGTAATACAATTGATCTAAATAAGGAAGATTATATAGGAAGTAAAACCTATTATTACTCTGTCAGATGTGTTAAAAACAAACAGGAATAGCAAACAGATGAAGCAAAATAACATATCCATAATCCTCCTGATAATGGTTTCCCTTGTCGGGATTTCTATGCCCGGTCATTCGCAAACCATTTCGGGGGAGAGTAAGACTTACTCATTCAAGATTTTAAATCCTACGCGTGCCGATAAAACTGGTCCTGCAATTATCCTTACATCCCCACAGATAGATCCGGGAACTACCCTTCTTACCGATCAGCTCAACCTGCTTATTGAAGGCAAAGCCGAAGACCCTTCAGGGATATACGAGATAAAGGTTAATAACAATTCTGTAACAGTAGCTCCAGATGGCAGCTTCAGGGCAATGGTAAGTCTTGAAGCAGGAACTAACACCATTCTATTGTCTGCCACCGATGCAAGTTTCAACACATCCGAGTCAGAATATACTATAAAAAGGACAGAAAGTGTCTCGTCATCATCCCGTTTAATGCCTGGCAGATATAATAGTACAGCAGGTTTGGGGGGTTTTTATGCCCTGATTATAGGAATCAATAATTATAAGGATGAGGCGATAATGAATCTTGATCAGCCAATCAGCGATGCTACCAGACTTTATAGTACACTAACGAGCAGATATACCTTCGATAGTGAGAAAATATTCTTTCTGAAAGATCCGGGCAGGGCAGAAATAATAGATCACCTCGATAAGCTGGTTGAGATGGTGAGCGGGAACGACAACCTCCTTATCTTTTTTGCAGGTCATGGCTGGTGGGATGAAAACAGGGAAACAGGATACTGGTTTCCTTCAGATTCAAAAAAAACCAGCACAGCCAACTGGCTAAGAAATTCAACCATACAAGGATATATAGATGATATAGGTTCCAAACATACCTTGCTGATTGCTGATGCCTGTTTCAGTGGTGGTATCTTTAAAACCCGTAGTGCCTTTGGTGATGCTCCCGGCTCAATAGAGAAGCTTTATGAACTTCCAAGCCGCAAGGCCATGACCAGTGGTACCCTGAAGGAAGTGCCTGATAAGAGCGTGTTCCTTCAGCAGCTTATCTACAGTCTTGAGCGTAATAACAGTAAATACATCTCAGCTCTTCAGCTTTTTTCAGGCTTCAGGGAGAATGTGCTAAATAATAGTCCGAACGCTCCCCAGTATGGGGTAATACAGGATACCGGAGATGAAGGAGGGGAGTTTATTTTTATCCTGAAATAGTATTACTTAATTGAAAAGATAATGAACATGATTTTTTTTAATTATTTGATGGATAAAAAATTTTGAACAAGCGGAAAAAAACATTATATTTAGAGTAGGTTTTTTTGTAATTAATTAAAGCAATACAGACTGATGGATAAAGACCAGATAATTGTTTTTTTTAAAGTCCTGGGTTTGGACTTTTTTATTTTTTTAAAGAATTTTTTGTAAAATGTTTTCCAATGCCTAACTTTGCGCCTCAATAAAAATTTTGCATATGATTGTGATTCCGATTAAAGAGGGTGAAAACATTGAGAGAGCATTAAAAAAGTTCAAGCGGAAGTTTGAGAAAACCGGGGTAATTAAAGAGTTAAGGAGCAGGCAGGCATATTTGAAACCTTCTGTAATTAAAAGAGAGGTTAAGAAGAAAGCTGTTTACGTCCAGAAATTGCAACTTGACGAGGAATAGAGTTTTTACTTCCGGGAAAGAGGCTTCCTCAAAAATAATTACTAGTTGATGCCATTACTGCAGTTTGCTAAGCGACTGGGTACTTTTGCATGAAATATATTGATTCCTTCCTGAATTATCTTCAATACGAAAAGCGGTTTCCATTTTCTACAATCCGCTCATATAAGACTGATATCCACCAGTTTTGTGATTTTTGTCAGAACCAATTAGATTTGACTGAATTTGAAGAGGTATCCTATAAAAATATCAGGGCCTGGATTGTTAAACTGATGGAGTCAGGCATTTCGTCTCGCAGTGTAAACAGGAAAATCTCAAGCCTTAAATCTTTATATAAGTTTCTTCTTAGGGAGGGCCTTCTTAATAAGAATCCAATGGACAGGGTGGTGGCCCCGAAAAGCAAAAAATCACTTCCGGGATTTGTAGAAAAAGAAGCTATGGACATTCTGCTTGATCAGTTTGATTTTGGTTCTGATTACACGGGAGTACGAAATCAAATGATACTTGAAATGTTGTATCTGACAGGTATGAGGCGAGCTGAGCTTGTTAAGCTGGAATGCAAAGATGTTTCAACTAGTGACATGTGGATTAAGGTGTTGGGCAAAAGGAATAAGGAAAGAATTATTCCTGTCTCCAGGGAATTTGCAGGCAGAATTCAGCAGTATCTTCAGTTAAGGCAGGAAACTTTTCCTGGCACCGGTGAGACGAATTTGTTTCTTACAGTAAAATCAAAGGCCATTTATCCAGAACTTGTGTATCGTATTGTTCATAGATACTTAAGACTTGTCACTACCATAGAAAAGAAAAGTCCTCATACCCTGAGACATACTTTTGCAACACATATGCTTAACAGTGGGGCAGATATCAATGCTATAAAAGAGCTTCTTGGTCATGCCAACCTATCTGCTACACAGGTTTATACCCATAATACTTTTGAAAAGTTAAAGAAAATTTATAAACAGGCTCATCCGCGGGCTTAAATTAAAAGGAGGAAAAATCATGAATATTAAGATCCATTCTGTTCGTTTTGACGCTGACAAAAAATTACTTGATTTTGTTGATCAAAAAGTAAGGAAATTAGATCAGTTCAATGATCAGATCCTGGGAGCAGAAGTATTTTTGCGATTATCCAGGTCAGGAAGTGCCGAAAATAAGGTTGCGGAAATTAAAATTGAAATCCCTGTTAATCCTCTTTTTGCCAAGAAGCAAAGCAGGTCTTTTGAGGAGGCAGTTGATCTTACAATTGATGCTCTTAAAAAACAAATTACCAAGCAAAAGGATAAGCTTCGTGGTCAGTGAAAAATCCAACATATTATTTTGGGATATAAATTTTATTTTCATACATTTGCAGACCGAAATTTCAGGCTAAATTCAAAGTAAATTAGTTAGTGTGGATTATATGTCTCATTTTCAGGAAGTAATATTACTTATTAGTATTTAGTTTCTGGATTGATTACTTGGATTTTTTGCCTGAATTTCGTCGTTCATGGAAATAAACTATCGCCGATGTAGCTCAGTTGGTCAGAGCAGCTGATTTGTAATCAGCAGGCCGTGGGTTCGAATCCCTCCATCGGCTCCTGGAAAAGTCGATTTTTGATCAGCTTTTTAATTATCAGGGGGAGATACCAAAGTGGCCAACTGGGGCAGACTGTAACTCTGCTGGCGTACGCCTTCGTAGGTTCGAATCCTGCTCTCCCCACAATAATTTTTCAGGATAGAGCGTGCATTTGGTTGATAGTTGTTAGATTGGAAAAAAGCGGGAGTAGCTCAGTTGGTAGAGCATCAGCCTTCCAAGCTGAGGGTCGCGGATTCGAATTCCGTCTCCCGCTCTATTAGCCGATGTAGCTCAGTGGTAGAGCGCATCCTTGGTAAGGATGAGGTCACGGGTTCAACTCCCGTCATTGGCTCAATAAGACAACTTTGTTTTTTTGAACAGAATTAAAGAAAAAAATAAATTGAAACAAGAAGTAATTAAATTAAATAAAGAATCTATTAATAATTAATTAATGAATCATGGCTAAAGAAAAATTTGATAGGTCAAAACCTCATGTGAACATTGGTACGATCGGTCACGTTGACCATGGAAAAACAACTTTGACTGCTGCAATTACTATGGTACTTGCAAAAAGGGGACTGGCAACAGTAAAGGATTTTGATTCCATCGATAATGCTCCTGAAGAAAAGGAGAGGGGTATTACAATTAACACCGCACATGTTGAATACGAAACTGAAAACAGGCATTATGCGCACGTTGACTGTCCGGGTCACGCTGACTATGTTAAGAACATGGTAACTGGTGCTGCACAGATGGACGGAGCAATTGTTGTTGTAGCAGCAACAGATGGCCCCATGCCTCAAACAAGAGAGCACATTCTTCTTGCACGTCAGGTAAACGTACCAAAGATTGTTGTTTTCATGAACAAGGTAGACATGGTAGACGATGAGGAATTACTCGAACTTGTTGACATGGAAATCAGGGAATTGCTTGATTTTTATGATTTTGACGGAGATAATACACCGGTTATCCAGGGATCTGCTTTGGGTGCTATGAATGGAGAAGCAAAATGGGAAGATAAAGTAATGGAACTTATGGATGCTGTTGATTCATTTATTCCAATTCCTCCAAGGGATACTGAAAAGCCTTTCCTTCTTCCGGTTGAGGATGTATTTTCAATTACAGGTCGTGGTACTGTAGCTACCGGTAGAATTGAAACCGGAGTGGTAAATACAGGTGATGAACTGGAACTTATTGGATTGGGAGCTAACAAACGCAAGACTGTTTGTACAGGTGTTGAGATGTTCCGTAAAATTCTCGATCGTGGTGAGGCTGGTGATAATGTTGGTCTTCTGCTTAGAGGTGTTGACAAGAATGAAATTAAAAGAGGTATGGTGCTTGCCCCACAGGGCTCTATTACTCCCCATACAAAGTTTAAGGCTGAGGTTTATGTTTTAAAGAAAGAAGAAGGTGGTCGCCATACTCCTTTCCATAATAAGTATCGCCCCCAGTTTTACGTACGTACTTTAGATGTTACAGGTGAAGTGCAGCTTCCTGAAGGAACTGAAATGGTGATGCCAGGTGACAATGTAACCATTACGGTTGAACTTATCTATCCTGTTGCCATTAATAAGGGTCTTCGTTTTGCAATCCGTGAGGGTGGCAGAACTGTTGGAGCTGGCCAGGTAATTGATATTGTTGAATAATATTGATTCTCTAGTATAAGAGTTTGGGTTAATAAATTGAAAGTTAACCCGGCCTTGTTTTGAGAATCTATTTGAGAGACACGGGTGTAGCTCAGTTGGTAGAGCACTGGTCTCCAAAACCAGGTGTCGGGCGTTCGAGTCGCTCCACCCGTGCAAAATCACTTAGGAGATGAAAATAAAAACATACTTTGCTGACTCTTATAATGAACTTGTTCATAAAGTAACCTGGCCAACATGGGCTGAGCTTCAGAACAGTTCAATAGTTGTGATGATTGCATCTTTGATATTTGCTTTGATCATTTTCGCTATGGACTTTTCTTTTGAGCATATCATGGGTTTTGTTTATGGTTTATTTTTTTAATTAACGGGAAATGAGCGAAAATGCTTTCAAGTGGTATGTCCTTCGTGCGATAGGTGGAAAGGAAAAAAGAGTTAAGGAATATATCGAGAGTGAAATAACTCGCCTAAATCTTCAGGATTATATTAAGCAGGTTTTGATTCCTACTGAGAAAGTATATCAGATCCGTTCAGGAAAAAAAATTAGCAAGGAGCGAAATTTCTTTCCTGGATATATTTTGGTGGAAGCCATCCTTGTTGGCGAAGTTCCTCTGATATTAAGGGAGATTCCTAATGTTATGGGTTTTCTTGGAGGAACAAAAGGGGGTGAGCCTCTTCCGCTTCGACAGTCTGAAGTAAACCGGATTCTTGGAAAAGTGGATGAGCTTGCGGCAAGTGAAGAAGAATTGAATATTCCGTTTTTTGTCGGTGAGACAGTGAAAGTTATTGACGGACCTTTTAATAGTTTCTCAGGAACTATTGAGGAAGTAAATGATGAGAAAAAGAAGCTTAAGGTAATGGTGAAGATTTTTGGCAGAAAAACGCCACTGGAATTAAGCTTTATGCAAGTAGAAAAAGAATAAAATTAATTGAATTAAGAAAATACCGGGTGTTGTATTATTTCAGAATGCTTCCTTTATAATAACCGGTTGAACAATCAATACTAGTAGAAACCAAATCAGTTATGGCTAAAAAAGTTGCTGGAATTATTAAGTTACAAATTCGTGGTGGTACAGCCAACCCTTCTCCACCGGTTGGACCTGCTTTAGGTGCAAAAGGTGTAAATATTATGGAGTTTTGTAAGCAGTTTAATGCAAGAACTCAGGAAATGATGGGGAAGGTCATTCCGGTAATTATTACTGTTTATGCAGACAAGTCTTTTGATTTTGTAACAAAAACTCCACCCGTTGCTGTTCAGCTTTTAGAGGTCGCTAAAAAGAAGTCGGGCTCAGCTGAACCTAATCGGGTAAAAGTTGCTTCAGTTACCTGGGATCAGGTTAAATCAATTGCTGAAGACAAAATGATTGACCTGAATGCGTTTACAGTTGAATCGGCAATGAAAATGGTAGCTGGTACTGCCAGGAGTATGGGAATAACCGTAGACGGTGAGTTTCCTGGTAATAAATAACTAAATGCGTTTTACAACGATGACTAAGATTACTAAAAATAGGAAAGCCGCTTTAGAGAAAATCGAAGAAGGAAAGCAGTATAAATTATCTGAAGCAGCCAATTTGTTGAAGGAGATAACCAATACCAAGTTTGATTCATCCATTGATATCGATGTTCGACTGGGTATTGATCCACGGAAATCTAACCAAATGGTTCGTGGAGTGGTTACTCTTCCTCATGGAACTGGTAAGGAAACCAGGGTACTGGTTCTTTGTACTCCGGATAAAGAGGAGGAAGCCAAAAATGCAGGTGCAGATTATATCGGACTGGATGATTATGTAGAGAAAATCAAGAAGGGATGGACCGATTTCGATGTGATGATCACTATGCCTCCTGTTATGGGTAAGATTGGCGCTTTGGGAAGGATATTGGGTCCTCGCGGACTTATGCCTAACCCAAAAACAGGTACTGTTACAATGGATATTGGGAAAGCCGTTGCAGAAGTAAAACAAGGGAAAATTGATTTTAAGGTTGATAAATTCGGAATAATTCATTCATCAATAGGAAAAGCCTCATTTGAGCCTGTGAAAATTGCTGAGAATGCACGCGATTTTATCTCCATGATCAATAAACTTAAACCTTCTGCTGCAAAGGGAACCTATATCAAAAGTATTTCTCTCTCAAGCACTATGAGTCCTGGTATCAGGATTGATATCAAAGCTTTCGATGAATAATTAATCGATTAATTGGAAGTGTTATGATACGTGAAGAAAAAAATCAAATTATTGATAGTCTTGCTTCAAATATAAATGAGTCAAATCATTTTTATCTGACAGACATTTCTGAATTGAATGCTGTTGATACCAGCATGCTAAGAAGAAAATGTCACGAGAAGAATATCAAGTTGATGGTTGTTAAGAATACATTTCTTAAGCAGGCTTTGGAAAAAGCTGAGGGCAATTATGAAGAACTTTATGCAGTTCTGAAAAATTCTACTTCAGTTATTTTTTCAGAGGTAGGGAATATCCCCGCGAAGCTCATTAATGAGTTTCGTAAGAAACATGATCGTCCAATCCTGAAGGCTGCATTCGTTGAAGAATCAGTTTACATTGGGGATGATCAATTGGATACTCTCGCCCAGCTTAAGTCAAAAGAGGAATTGATTGCCGATATTATTATGTTGCTGCAATCCCCAATGAAGACTGTGTTGTCACAGCTTCAATCGGGAGGACAAACCCTTTCAGGTGTTCTTAAAACTCTATCAGAAAAAGGAAATTAAAATTTTATTAAAAATCATTAAAAATCATAGGAAATGGCAGATTTGAAAAAACTTGCAGAAGAATTAGTTAATTTAACTGTAAAAGATGTAAATGAGCTGGCTAATATCCTGAAAGACGAACATGGTATTGAGCCCGCTGCGGCTGCTGTTGCAGTTGCCGGTCCTGCTGCTGATGGTGACGCCGGAGCAGCTGAGGAAAAAACTGAATTTGATGTGATACTTAAGGCTGCTGGTCAGGCAAAACTCCAAATCGTAAAACTTGTTAAAGAATTAACAGGCTTGGGATTGAAAGAAGCAAAAGGTGTAGTTGATTCTGCGCCAGCTCCAATCAGAGAAGGAGTAACCAAAGAGGAAGCAGAATCTTTAAAAACTCAACTGGAAGAAGCTGGAGCAGAAGTTGAGCTTAAGTAACATAATCATATCTTGACTTTCAGGTTTAGAGTCCCCAAAAGGGATTCTAAGCCTTTTTGGTAATACTTATATCTACAGCCTCAAATAATTATCTATAAAAATGGCTTCAACAAAGAAAATTGACCGAATTAATTTTGCAACATCACAAAACCAACTGGATTACCCTGATTTTCTTGAAATTCAGTTGAAATCATTTTCAGATTTTTTTCAGATTGAAACAACTCCTGACGATAGAAGGGCAGAGGGCTTGCACAAGGTTTTTAGTGAAAACTTTCCAATTTCTGATACCCGAAATAATTTTGTCCTGGAGTTTATTGATTACTCCGTTGATCCCCCTCGTTATGTAATTGATGAATGTATTGAAAGAGGGTTGACCTATAGCGTTCCCCTTAAAGCAAAACTCAGGCTCTATTGCACAGATCCCGAGCATGAAGATTTTGAAACCCAGGTACAGGAAGTGTATTTGGGTACAGTTCCCTATATGACCGAGAGGGGAACATTTGTAATTAATGGAGCAGAGCGGGTAGTTGTTTCACAACTACACAGATCTCCAGGGGTGTTTTTTGGACAAAGCCTCCACGCTAATGGCACCAAACTCTATTCGGCCAGGATTATACCATTCAAGGGTTCCTGGATTGAGTTTGCAACAGATATCAATAATGTAATGTACGCGTATATAGACAGAAAGAAAAAACTTCCTGTTACTACATTGTTGAGGGCAATTGGATTTGAAAGTGATAAAGATATTCTGGAGATATTTAATCTGGCTGATGAAATTAAGGTTACAAAGACCGGACTTAAGAAAGCTATTGGAAGGAAACTGGCTGCGAGGGTTCTGAAATCATGGGTGGAAGATTTTGTTGATGAGGATACCGGAGAAGTTGTATCAATTGAAAGAAATGAAGTGATCCTTGACCGTGAAACAATGTTGGAATCTGAGCACATAGATCAAATTGTTGATTCAGGTTCAAAGACCATTCTTTTACACAAGGAAGATCAAAATATTTCTGATTATGCAATTATTTATAATACCCTGCACAAAGATCCATGTAATTCCGAGAAGGAAGCAGTACTGCATATCTACAGACAGCTTAGAAACTCTGAACCGCCTGATGAAGCAACAGCAAGGGATGTGATTGATAAACTTTTCTTCTCAGTAAAAAGATATAATCTGGGAGATGTCGGAAGATACCGTCTGAATAAAAAACTAGGCCTTAATACTGATATGGATATTAAGGTGCTAACCAGAGAGGACATTATCGAGATCATAAAGTATCTTATTGAACTTTTGAATTCAAAAGCTGATGTCGATGATATTGACCATCTTAGTAACAGGAGGGTAAGGACTGTTGGAGAACAACTTTTCAATCAGTTTGGGGTTGGTTTGGCAAGAATGGCCAGGACTATCAGGGAAAGAATGAATGTACGTGACAATGAGGTTTTTGCCCCAATTGATTTAATCAACTCAAAAACTCTCTCTTCTGTGATCAATTCATTTTTTGGGACTAATCAACTATCCCAGTTTATGGATCAAACTAATCCTTTGGCTGAGATGACCCATAAAAGAAGAATGTCAGCACTGGGACCTGGAGGACTTTCAAGGGAAAGAGCTGGATTTGAAGTGAGGGATGTTCATTACACTCATTATGGAAGGCTTTGCCCTATTGAAACTCCTGAAGGACCAAATATTGGACTGATATCTTCTTTGTGTGTGTACGCTAAGATCAATACACTTGGTTTCATAGAAACGCCATACAGAAAAGTTGTTAGCGGGAAAATTGATCTGGATAATAATAGTATAGTTTTTCTAAGTGCAGAGGAGGAGGAAGAAAAAGTAATTGCCCAGGCCAATGCTCCTTTTAATGAGGATGGTGGTTTTGTGAATCAGAAAGTGAAATCCAGGTTTGAAGGAGATTTCCCTTATTCTGATGCAGATGAGGTTGATTTGATGGACGTGGCTCCAAATCAAATTGCTTCAATTGCGGCTTCTTTGATACCCTTTCTTGAACATGATGATGCAAACCGTGCACTTATGGGATCAAATATGATGCGCCAGGCAGTACCACTTTTAAATCCTGAAGCTCCCATTGTAGGAACAGGTATTGAAAAGATTATGGTAGGAGATTCCCGCATATTAGTTGTAGCAGAAGGAAATGGCGTGGTTGAATTCGTTGATGCAAATGAAATTATCATTCGCTATTCACGCTCAGATGAAGAGAAATTCATCTCTTTTGATGACGATGTAAAAAAATATTCACTTTTAAAGTTTAAGAAAACTAACCAGAATACATCAGTT
>JAYEGO010000402.1:0-10463 GCA_034659155.1 Bacteroidota bacterium
GAAGAAATTAATTCTCTGGTAGTGAAATATCTTCATGTAATGTAAAACCTTTATGCTTTTCTCCTCTCAAGAAGCTCTTTCTTAGTGTTGGCTGTTTTAATACTTGCGTTTAATTCAAATCCAATAAGCAGGGAAATTGAATTAAAATAAATCCAAAGAAGAATAACCATAAGTGTTCCAATAGATCCATAGAGTTTATTGTATTGTCCGAAATTATTCACATAGGAGGAGAATCCTAAAGAAGAAACTACAAAAAGGAATGTGGCTACAATGGAACCCGGGGAAAAAAATCTCCATTCCTTTTTCCTGGCTGGGATTTGGTAATATACAGAAGATATTATAAAGAAAACCAACACCAGGAGAGTAATCCATTTCGCTGCAATAAGTAAGTAATAGGTAACATTAGTTTGAATAACCTCAATTTCAACCAATTTATTAATAGTTGATTTTCCAATCAGGATAATCAGAATGGCCCCGGCAAGCATCATAGTTATAATAAATAAGAGAAAAAGAGAAGCCCTTCTTTGTGAAACCCATGAGCGTGTTTCAAACTCATGAGAAGAAATATTAAATGCATGAAGAAGGGCATGAATGCCATTGGTTGAAATCAGGACAGTTGTAAGGAACATAAAAAACAATAATCCTCTACTTTTTTTAGTAATTACCTCAACAATAGTACCTTCAATCATCATAAATGCGTTTTTGGGAAGAATATTTTCCAGAAATAGCAGCATTTCGTTTTGGAAATTTGAAATAGGCACAAAAGGGATAAGTGTGAAAATAAATATCAAGGCAGGAAGTATTCCAATGAGAATATTAAATGCAATAGATGATGCCCTGGTAACCAGGGTGCCTTTTTGAAACCCCCGGATAAAAAAAACGATTACATAATAGATGGATACCCCCTGCATTCCTGGAAAAGAAAATGTTTTTGTCCAGGAGACCAGCTTATCCCATGAATACCTTATTCTATTTTTACCCTGAATTGATTCAGTCAATTGCTCCGTCTTTAATTTGTTAAGAAAGTCCTTTTATTCTCAGGATAACATTTTTCTTACAATTCCTGAAATAGTTTTTCCGTCGGCCTTTCCACTTAATTCCTTATTTGCCATCCCCATTACCTTACCCATATCAGCCATAGAAGATGCTCCGCTTATCTCCACAATTTTGCGAATAACAATTTCAATTTCAGATTCAGAAAGTTGGGCGGGTAAATATTTTGATATTATATCAGCTTCAAATTTCTCTTTTTCAGCCAGATCAATTCTTTTTTGTTCATTGTATATTTCAGCAGAGTCTTTTCTTTGCTTTACCAACTTCTGAAGCAGTTTAATCTCAGTTTCAGAATCCAGATTTGATGATTTCCCCTTTTCAGTTTTAGCAAGGAGTATTGCCGATTTAACAGATCTTAAGGCTTCAAGTTTTTCCTTATTCCTCTCCTTCATTGCTGCCTTAATGTCAGTCATTATTTGTTGTTCTAAATCCATGATAGTAAAATTAAATATAAAATTACCTGAAACTTAACAGACAACTTTTAAACTCATATCCAGGCTGTGTATTTGATGAGTAAGTGCCCCTACTGATATGAAATCTACACCACAAAGGGCATAATCCAGTATATTGGATATGCTAATGCCACCTGAAGATTCTGTTTCAAACAGAGAATTAATTTTTTCTACAGCATGCATGGTTTGTTCCGGGTTAAAGTTATCCAGCATAATACGATCAACTCCCCCGTGACGGATGATTTTTTCTACATCATCTATGTTCCTGGCTTCAATTTCAACAGGGATATTGATTTTTTTCTGGTTCATATAGTCATGTACACCATCAATAGCAAGCTCAATACTCCCGGATAAATCAATATGATTGTCTTTAATCATAATCATATCATACAGGCCCATTCTGTGATTCATGCCACCACCTATTCTTACAGCTTCTTTTTCAAAATGTCTTAAGCCGGGGCTGGTTTTTCGGGTATCCAGAATTTTGGCTTTTGTCCCTTTTATTTGAGTAACATATTTTGATGTCTCAGTTGCTATTCCACTCATTCGCTGCATGAAATTTAAAACAAGGCGTTCAGCCTGCAGGATTTTCCTGGAGTTTCCTGAAACAACAAATGCAACTTCCCCAATATTCACTCTCTCACCATCAGAAAGCAGGCATTTGATTTTAAGCTTTGGGTCGATCAGAGAAAAAATATTTTTTGCAACCCTGATTCCCGCCAGAACACCTGGTTCTTTGATTATCAGGCTGGCTTTCCCGGTAGAATCTGATGGAATACTAGCTTGTGAGGTATGGTCACCACTTCCAAAATCTTCCTCAATGGCAAGAAGAATTAAGCTTTCTTCAAATTGTTTATTCATTCTCCTTTTCTATACGGAACTGATGAATCAGAGTATTCCCACCTTTAATCTTTAAAAGGAAATACACACGAAATGAATCTCCGGCTGCAACCAGGTTACCGATTCCATATTTTGCATCAGTTTTTCCTCCCTGATGCAGAAGTGAAAAACTCTTGGGCTGATTCTTTGAAAAGAAATCCTTCAGGATCATTTCAGCCTGGGTTTTACTATAAATCCCCTCTTCATCTAAAATAACCATTTCCACATTGTCGTTAAAATACTTGACAAGCTCTTTAGAATTCCCGGTTTTTAATGCTTGCGAAATGCCATTTGGAATTTCTCCCTGGTTTTGAGAAAAAATATAGGGACTTATCAGAAAAAGTAACAGAAGTAGGATGTTTTTTTTCATATGTTATAATTTATTCTCTAATGCATGGGACATCAAAAAAAATATTATCAATAGTTCGAGCTTAATATTAGAAACAAAAACCAAACCAATTCAGCCGCAATTTAGCAAATTTCAATTACATAAGTAAAAACTTAACAGGTAACTCGAAGTCACCCGGTGAATGATAATGCTAATAAGTGTTTTGTTTTTAAATGGTTCATTAGTTTATTATTTGTTACATCTTAAGAAATTCTGTTAATTTTGAGTTAGTTAGTTTTATGTATGCCTTTTAAATAATAGAGAAAAATGAAGATTACTTTTTTCCTGATTGGAAAAACAGATAAAGAATACCTAAAGCAGGGTATGCAAAGGTACCAGGAACGAATATCTCATTATATTCCATTCCAGACTAAAGTTCTGCCCGATATTAAGAGGAATATAAAACGTACAGAAAATGAACACAAAAAAATGGAAGGAATTATTTTGCTCAAATCTATTCTTTCCTCTGATGTGCTAATTCTTTTTGATGAGCAGGGAAAAGAATATAGTTCATTAAAATTTGCAGGCTTTGTCCAGAACTTTATGAATTCAGGTGTAAAACACCTTGTTTTTGCTATCGGCGGCCCTTATGGCTTTTCTGAAGATGTTATGAGAAGGGCAAATTTCAAAGTGAGTCTTTCGAAAATGACATTCCCTCACCAGCTGGTTAGACTAATAATACTGGAGCAATTTTACCGGGCTTTTTCTATTATTAGAGGTGAACCCTACCATCATGGTTGAATATGACATGAATATTGATTAATTTAGCCTGACGTATTCATAGAATTTATGAATGTTTCAGGTTAGTTGGCTAATGAAATAAATTCATCCCATTGATCCGAAGTTTTCGACCCATACCTGTAATTATTCTTACACTTATCTTCTTACTGCTGGGAGTAGGTTTTGATAGGTTTAAATTGCAATTTCAGAGTGAGGAAAGAGTTACGGAAAGGTTTCAGAGAACGTTAAACAGGAAACAGCTTAGCTTGTCTGAAATTTTGGATGAGATGAGCAGGGATATCGAAAGTAATGATCAGGATTACGATTTTCTGAATAATGCAGGCAGAAAAAGATATTTAGAGAACCAGGGTTTTGAGATTTTTTTTTTCTCACATGATACTCTGAAATATTGGTCTGATAAGAATATTCAGGTGGAGAATCTCATTCCAAAGCTGAAGCTGAAAGGTGGTGTAATTTTCCTTGGAAGTGCCTGGTATGTTTATCAAAACAGAGAGTTAGAATCCGGGAGATATTTATCAGGATTGATCCTGTTAAAACACGAATTTGCATATGAGAATGATTTTTTGCAAAACAAATTCCACAAGCACTTCCGAATATCTTCATGCATAGGGATTTCTGCTATTCCGGTAGAAGGAGCTCGTGAAATTATGAGCAATGATGAAGATTTTTTATGTTCACTTTTTTTCCCGGATGATTGTAAGTCAACAGGACACCCTGTAGCAGCTTTTTTTTATTCACTTTGCTTACTGAGTTTTCTTTTTTTTCTCAGGGCTCTCATAAAATCTCTCAGAAATAAATATCCGGTTAATTGGGTGATGTTTTTTGTTCTTCTTGTTGTGCTCGGACTGAATTTCCTTATTTTCTATTTTAAAATTCCTTCAGACTTTTTTGAGCTTGATCTATTTTCTCCTTTCCATTTTGCAATATCCGATGCCTGTTCTTCACTCGGACACCTCTTGATCCATTCAGTATTTATCTTTTTCGTGTTTTATAATTTCTATCAGGACTTCAGGTTTAAAAAGTTCCTGATTTCAAAAAGTAATTCCATGCGTAGGCTAGTAAGCTTATTAGGGTTTCTTTTTGCAGCAGTTTTTTTTAGTTTGATTGTTTATCTATTTCAGAACTTGCTGAAGGATTCAAATATTCTGTTTGAGCCTTATAAAATTCTTAAAATTTCATATCTGAGCCTGACCGGCTTTTTAACTATTGTTTTGCTGTTTATTTCATTTGGCTTGTATTTGTATAAATTGATAAATACACTTAAACCACATCTGGAAAGAAAGGACTTAATGCTCACATGGATGGGGTCAATCGTTTTTTTCATATTATTTCAATTCTTGCTGTCATCTAAAATTGATTTTTATAGCCTTGCACTATATATTTTGCTGGGATATGTAATTTATCAGTTATCACCTGGTTTTTCTTATGCTGCACTTGTGTTTTTTGCTATTCTTTTTGGCATTTATTCTACTCTTATAATAGTCTTAAATTCTGAATTGAAGGCGAAGAAAAACAGAGAGCTTTTAGCAGTTAATCTTAGTGTTGAACGCGACCCGGTAGCTGAATTAATGTTTAGGAGTATTGCAAGGAAGTTAAATTATGATGAAGGACTGAGAAACTCTATGAGTGTTGATGATTTTTCTGATCAGGCTGCAGAAAAGATTTTTGATCATTTGAGAAAGAATCTATTTAATAGTTACTGGGAGAATTATGACTTGTATGTTACTCTTTGTAATGCCAACTCAAACCTGATAGTTGAGAATGAGATTGAGGAATCATGTTTTCTTTTCTTTGAAGGTTTGGTAGAGGAATTTGGGACACCCCTGGAAACAGACGGGTTTTCTTTGTTGAATCTTGGAACAAGTAACACCAGCTATTTTGGTTCTTTTTTCTTTGAAAGGAAAAATGACAGCCTTCTGAATGGCTTGTTTCTTGAATTGTCTTCCCGTCCGGTTTTAAGACAACTTGGATATCCTGAATTGCTTCTGGACAAATCTCAGACAAGATTGTCAGCCAAAGATGACTATTCTTATGCCAAGTATGAAAACGGGAAACTTGTAATTCAATCCGGAGAGTACAAGTACAATTTGAGTGAAAAATTTGTCCAGGTCGAAGGAGCAGATTACATAAATTATAATGCCGATGGCTTTGATCATCTTGCCTATTTTGTTTCTTCTGATTTAGTTGTGGTTGTAAGTCAGCAAGAAATAAAACTCTCAAATTTGCTAATTTCTTTTTCCTATTTGTTTGTTTTTCTTTTTTTGATTTCAAACTTAATTTTTTTACTCGCTTCTCTTCCATTGAGGATTCACAGGAAGTCTTCTTTATTGAAATATAAGATACAGTTGTGGATGATTTCTATTCTGTTCTTTTCATTAATTTTTATTGGCTTAGCAACCATCTTCTTTAGTATTCGTCAGTACCGGACCAAGCAGTTTGAAGTTTTATCAGAAAAGATACAATCTGTATATGTAGAAATAGACCATAAACTTGGTTTTGAACCAGAACTAACCCGGGACTGGTATACTGATCAGTATGGAAGCCTTGATGAACTATTGATCAAATTTTCAAATGTGTTTTTTTCTGATATTAATTTATATGATCCGGAGGGTAATATTCTTGCTACCTCCAGGCCGGAAGTGTTGACCAGGGGATTGACCAGCAGGAAAATGGATTATCATGCTTTCAGGGAGTTAGTTGTGAACAATAAAGCTGAATTTGTACAGGAAGAATCAATTGGAGACCTAAATTATCTTTCAGCATATGTTCCATTTATCAATCATGATAACCAGCTGCTTGCATACCTGAATTTACCATACTTCACGCGCCAAAACTCATTGAAAACAGAAATTTCCAATCTGGTTGTAGCCATCATTAATTTTTCAATGGTTATGATTCTGATTTCTCTTATCCTGGCTGTGGTTATTTCCAACCAGATTACTACACCCTTGAGGCTTATTCAGCAAAAAATTGGAGAATTAAAACTCGGAAGGAAAAGTGAACCTATTTATTACCAGGGAAAGGATGAGATCGGAAGCCTGGTAAATGAATATAACAGGATGATTGATGAGCTGGCAAGAAATGTTGAAGCCCTTGCTAAATCAGAAAGAGAAAGTGCATGGAGAGAAATGGCACGACAAATTGCCCATGAAATTAAGAACCCTCTTACTCCTATGAAGCTAAGTATTCAGCAACTTCAGAAATCATGGGAGGACAATGTCCCGGATTGGGGTGTACAACTGAGAAAAATATCAAAAACATTAATTGAGCAAATTGATAATCTGTCATCTATTGCTTCAGCTTTTTCAAATTTTGCTGAAATGCCACAAGCTCGAAATTCGGCTGTAGATATGATTGCTCTTATAAATAATCTCGTAATATTATTTTCAAATAATGATAATCTAAAATTTAATGTAGATCTTAGAAATCATACAAATGTGTATGTTTTTGCAGATGATAAGCAGCTCGGAAGGGTTTTTACAAATTTGATAAAAAATGCTATACAATCTGTTCCTCCGGAACGAAATCCTGAAATCAATCTTGAGCTTATAATTAAAGAGAAACGTGTTTTCATTAGTCTTGAGGATAATGGTGAAGGAGTACCGGAGGATATGGGAGAGAAATTATTTGAGCCAAACTTCACTACCAAAAGTAGTGGTATGGGACTTGGACTGGCAATAGCCAGGAAGATAATTAATGATACAGGTGGCACTATTTCTTACCAGACCAATATTGGGAAAGGAACCAGGTTTACTATTGACCTGCCGGAATATGAAGGATGAGAAAGAATGGATGCTTTTTACTCTGGCTTCCATGATCCATAAGGAAAAATTAATAATATTCAATTGGCACTTACTGGTAAGGTTTTCATAATAATATTTATATTTGTTTGTTAAGTATAAATCAAAAGCTGATTAGCCTTGTTGCAAAAGCATCTTAAAATTGTTGTATTCCTCATTTTTATGTTAGGATTCCCATTTGCAGGGGAGTCTCAGATTCCAATTTCAGGTGTTATTAACCATTATGTTAAAGTGGTGTCGGAGGATGAAGATGATGCGGTGTCGGTAAGTGACGCTTCAGGCTTCCAGGTGGGGGATACTGTTTTGATCATTCAGATGAAGGGAGCAGAGATAGATCCCGATTTGACTAATTTAGGTGCTTTTGGTTTCCCGCAAAATATTAATTCAGCCGGAAAATATGAATTCCTTCTTATTTCTGCTATCAGTGGAAACCAGATAAGCTTTACTGCAGACTTGCTTGCCACCTATGATCCTGACGGACTGGTTCAATTGATTAAAGTCCCTGCTTACAATGAAGCAATTGTAAATGGTGTACTTACGGGCAATTCATGGAATTCTGCCACAGGAACCGGTGGGGTACTGGCCCTGATTGTGAATAAAACACTGACCCTTGATGCAGATATTGATATGAGTGGCTTAGGGTTCAGGGGAGGATTGGCTGAAGATGGAGATGGCAATTGCTCAGATACCGATATAAGTTATGAAAACACTTATTTTAATGCAGCTTCAGTAAAAGGAGCTTATAAGGGAGAGGGATCGGCAAGCTATAATAATGTTCCCGTTCTCCTGGGTACAAACTATTCGAAAGGGCATGGTGCTATATTTCAGGGTGGTGGCGGAGGAAATGGGAATCTTTCAGGAGGAGGAGGAGGAGCTAATATGGGAGCCGGTGGAACTGGAGGATGGGAACCATTACCCTGTACATTTAACTCCAGTATTGGGGGAAAGATGGGCTGGAGCGTTGCAGGTTCATATGCAAACTGGGCATCTGAGAATCGCATTTTTATGGGAGGAGGAGGAGGTGCCGGAACCCAATCAGGAGGAGCTGTGGCAACTGATGGAGGAATAGGTGGTGGCATTGTGATTATCATGGCAGATTCAATTATTGTAAACATTGCAGACGTATACATAAAATCAAACGGGAATGATGTTCCATTGACAAATACAGGTGGTGGTGGTGGTGGTGGTGCCGGCGGAGCCATCATTGTAAGTATTGATAATATCAGTGGCACTGGCAGTTTACATATGGAGGTCACAGGAGGAAATGGAGGAGTTGTAAATTGCGCCGGGCCGGGTGGTGGCGGTGGTGGCGGATTGATCTGGTACTCAAATTCTACTGATATTACGGTCATTGATACTATTCTTGATGGTGGCGATGAAGGGATTACTACTTCAGGTTGCGGTACTCCTCCCTTACAAGCCGGTGCTGGAGAAGGCGGAAGCCCCGAACCAGGTTTGGTGTTACCTCTGAATGGATTTTTATTCAATTCTATTTATTCATCTCTTACTATAAACAATACAGATACTATTTGTGAAGGAGATATTCCTCCACCATTACTCGGAACCAAACCAAAAGGAGGAACCCCTCCCTATGATTTTGAATGGGAAAGCAGTACCGATAAGCTTATATGGAACCTTGAAGCACAGGGTGCTTTATTTCGAAACTATACACCATCAACACCATTAGTAGATACTACTTATTTCAGACGAACTATTCGTGATAATTCAGTGCCAATAATGACTGACATTAGCAAAATACTAACCATTATAGTTCAACCAAAAATTGAAAATAACCTTATAACTTATAGTGATTCTTTTTGCTCTTTAACTCAGCCGGATACCATTTTTGCATCACCCAGGCTTCCGACCGGAGGCAACGGTGCTGGTAGCTATACCTACATTTGGGAGAAAAGTCTGGATGATGGTACAACATGGATGGATACCATCCAGAATAAGGATAAATATTATTATGTTCCACCTGCAATAGATGTCCTAATCATAACAGATGTTTATTACAGGAGGATTGTAAGTTCGGGAATAGGATGCCCCGACACCAGTACTTCAGGAAAAGTAATTTACCTGCCGCAACTGGTGAATGAAATCTACACAAAGCAATGGATATGTGATGGTGAACAACCAGGAGTATTAACTACCGATCCTACAGATCCGGTTTCAGGTGGTTCAGGGCATTATGTGTATAAATGGTATGCCAGTGACGATGGTATAGATACTATTCCCGGTGTAATAGGAACTACTTTCTTTTTTCAACCACCGGCCTTAATTAATGGAACAAGTAGTGACAAATCATTTTTTTATTTCAGGAAAATTATTTCAGGAGCTTGTAAAGATCTTTCCAATTCTGTTGAAATCGTGGTTCATCCGCTAATAAGTGGAAACACAATTTCTGCAGATCAGACAATTTGCAAGGGAACCACTCCAGTAGCCCTGGCCGGGTCTGAACCTCCAGTATTAGCTGGTGGAGAAGGAGCCGGCACATATACCTACCAATGGCTTGAGAGTACAGATGATATTTTGTATACAGATATTGCCGGAGCAACAGGGGCCCATTATAGTCCTGGGAATTTGGATGTGGAATATTATTATCGCCGGGAAGTTACCTCAACATTCGTAAATGGAAGTAATAATGTATGCATTGATACAACAGCAATTCCGGTTGTAATAGATATCCATCCAACTTATACTGCTGATCTTGCTGATCTTTCTACCGGGCAGGATACGGTCTGCTACGGAATACAGGGAAAACTCAGCCTTACGTTTGTTGAGGCAATTCCCGGATCTAATGGCCCCTGGACCATTCTTTTAGATGATAGTGATGGCAATACCTGGCCTTCATTTAGCTCAAATGGTACCGAAGATATTTTAGTAGACGCAATGCATAGTTTTTCCGGTGCAACTACCGAAGCAACCGTTCAGTATACTTTTAACTCAATTACCGATCAATTTGGATGTGTTCCTATCCCGGCAGCTACTGAACCAGGCTCCATTGTTATAGTCAGACCTCCGGTGGCAACCTCCGGTGGCAACCAGGTAAATTGTGGACTGGGTCCTGCAAATCTGAATGCTACCCTCGGATTTGGCACAGGCTTATGGACAGGCCCCATTGAGGTTGGATTTACAGATCCAGCTGAT